>JAIBBZ010000024.1 GCA_019694435.1 Pirellulales bacterium | reverse complement strand
CCACCGCAGCCGCGAAGGGAACCTCGTGACCTGGCGCTGGCGCGGTCGCAGGGGGGGCCGCCGGCGCGCCCGGGGCTGCGACCGAGGGCGCGGAACGCTCGCCTGCGGGCGGCGCCTCGTGGGGCGCCAGCAAGTAGCCCAGCAAGGCGCCTACGGCCACGACGCTGCCCGGTTGTGGGGCGTCGGCCGGTACGTGCAGCGTGCCGGCGTCGATCGATTCGATCGTCTGCAGCGCCTTGTCGCCTTCGAGTTCGAACAACGGATCGCCGACCGCGACCTGCTCGCCCGGCTGCTTGAGCCAGTTGACGAACGTGCCTTCTTCCATCGACCAGTCGAGACGCGGGATGCGGATTTCGTACGGCATGCAGGCTACTCGCGCAAGAGGCTACGAATCGCGTCGAGAATGTCCTGCGTATGCGGCACGACCGCTTGCTCGAGCGATGGGCTGTACGGCGTGGGACAGAACTTGCCTGTCAGCCGCCGGATCGGCGCGTCCAGGTCGTCGAACCCCTGGTCGGCGATCTGGGCCGCGATCTCGGCGCTGAAGCCCAGATGCCCCGGCGGCTCGTCGACCACCAGCAGCCGGCCCGTCTTGTGCACCGATTGCAGAATCGTCTCGACATCCAAGGGCGTCACCGTGCGCGGGTCGATCACCTCGATCGATATCCCCTCGCGCTCGAGCTGATCGCAGACTTCGAGCGTCAGGTGCAGCATGCGGGCCAGCGCTACGACGGTCGCGTCGCGCCCCACGCGCGCCACGCGCGCCCGTCCGAACGGAATCTCGTAATCGTCCTCAGGCACAGGGCCTTTGACCTGCAGGATCTCGCGATGCTCGAGGAACAGCACCGGGTCGTCGCAGCGCAGGGCGTGTCGCAGCAGGCCCTTGGCGTCGGCCGGCGTCGCCGGTACGACGACGCGCAGCCCGGGCACCTGGCCGAACATGCCGTAATAGCTGCCCGAATGGTGCGTGGCGGCCGAGTGCCCGATGCCGATGCAGCCGCGCAACAGCACCGGCATTTTCAGCCGGCCGCTCGACATGTACTGCATCTTGGCAATCTGGTTGACGATTTCGGCAAAGCCGTCGAGGACGAAATCGGCAAACATGAAATCGACGACGGGCCGGGTGCCAGTCATCGCCGCGCCGCACGCCAGGCCGACGAATCCGCGCTCGCAGATCGGCGTGTCGCACAGCCGCTGGGGGCCATACAGATCGTAGAGCCCCTTGGTGGTGAGAAAATTTCCGCCGCGTCGGCCGATGCCTTCGCCCATGACAAAAATCGCCGGGTCCTCGGCCATGGCCGCGGCGAGCGCTTCGAGCGTGGCCTGGGAATAACTGATCGAGCGGCCGCCCAGGTCGCGCGGTTCGACGACCGCGCGCCGCTGTACCGCGTAGACGTGCGCCGTCGCCGTCGTGGCGTCGGGCACGGGGCTTGTCTCGGCAAAATCTCGCGCCGCGCGCACGACCTGGCTCACGTCGGCGTCGATCGCCGCGAAGCGCTCGGCCCATTGCGCCGCGCTGCCGTTGGTCGAGTCGGCGACGACCGCCGCGCGGAGCCGCGCGATCGGGCAGCGATCTTTCCACGACTCGACCTCGGCCTTCGTGCGATAGGTGAAGTCGCCCATGCCCTCGGCATGGGCCCGCGTGCGATAGGTGCGGCATTCGAGCAGCGTGGGCCCTTGGCCGGCGCGGGCGCGCTCGACGGCTTCGCCCGCCGCGCGGTGAATTCCCTCGACGTCGTTGCCGTCGAGCTCGACGGCGGCCAGGCCGTAGGCCGCGCCGCGCGCCGCGACGCTGGGGTTCGCGCTGCTGTAGGCGAACGGTACCTCGGTGGCGTATTGGTTGTTCTCGCAGACGAAGATCACGGGCAGCCGCCAGATGGCGGCCATGTTCAAGCCTTCGTGAAAAGCGCCGTTATTGACGGCCCCGTCGCCGAAGAACGCCACGGCGACGCGGCCCGTGTTGCGCAACAGGGCGCTGTACCCGCCGCCGCAGGCCTGCAGGATGCACGGGCCCACGATGCCGCTGGTGCCCATCATGCCGATCTCGGGCGAGAACAAGTGCATGCTGCCGCCGCGCCCCTGCGAGCAGCCCGTCGCGCGGCCGAACAGCTCGGCCATCAGCTCGGCGGGCGGCATCCCCTTGGCCAGCGCGTGCCCATGACCGCGGTGCGTGCTGAACACGACGTCGTCGGGCGCCAATTGCGCGCAGACGCCCGTCGCGATCGCCTCTTGACCGACGTAGGTGTGGCACGCGCCATGGATGAGTCCGCGCTGATGGCAACGGGCTAATTCCTCTTCGGTCTGACGGATGACCTGCATCGTGCGGTACAGCCGCAGGATGGTCTCGGTGCCGGGGTCGTGGGTGCGAAGGTTCATCGAGGGGTTCATTTCTGCGCTGCGGGGCTAAACGGCTGCACCGGCTGGCGCTCGTGGCCGGGGGTCCCTCCGGCGTTCATCGCCAGGTTGCCGCCGTCCATGGCAATGATCGCGCCGGTGATCCAGGTCGACGCGTCCGAGGCCAGCAGCACGGCCAGGCCCATGATGTCGCGCGGCTGACCCAAGCGGCCCGCCGGAATGCCGCTGAGGAACCGGCCTTCGAGCGCCGGGTCCTGCTGCATCCGCGCGGCGAGGCTGGGGTTGATGACCTGGGCGGGCAGCACCGCGTTGACGCGCACGCCGCGCGACGACCATTCGGTGCTCAGCTCGCGGGTCATCTGCACGACGGCCCCCATTGCCATGCTATAGGCGATGTGCCCGCGGCCCAGCGCGGTCTGGCTCGCCAGCGAACCGATGTTCATGATCGATCCGCGACCTTGCGCGAGCATCCTCCGGCCCGCCTCCTGGCACATGGCAAACCGGCCGACGACCAGGTTCTGCAACACGCGCTGCAAATCGGCGATGGTCAAATCTTCCGGCGCCGCGAGCAGGCCGTCGCCGGCGATGTTGCCGAGAAAATCGACCCGGCCAAAATCCCGATCGGCGCGGCGAAACAGTTCGGCAATGCGCGCGGGATCGGACACGTCGCAATCGTCGACCGCGGTGCGGCGCCCCAGGCGTTGCACGTCGGCCGCCGTTTCCTCGGCGCCGACCCGATTGCGGTCGACCAGCAGCACGTCGGCCCCCGCCTCGGCAACCGCCAGGGCCGTCGCCCGGCCCATGCCTTGCGCCGCACCGGTCACCACGGCCACGCGTCCCGCCAGGTCGAAAAGTTTCATGGCCTGCTCAATTCCTGTTTGCCGATCAGCCGGTCGCTTCCTGGAACATCGGCACGATCTTATTGACGAACACCAGCCACGCGAGGCCCAGGTAGAACAGCCCACACCCGGCCACGCCCAGCGTGTTATACCACCGCGGGCGCAGCGCTCGCGGCAACAGCCGGTGATTGCACCAGAGCAATTGAAACGCGGTCACACCCAGCGCCAGGTTGTTGAAATTGGCGATGAAGTCGGTCATCAACTTTGGGGCATTGCTGAACAAGAAGGCGCACACGAACGACCAGAGCACGTAGCTGCCGAGAATGGCGTAATAGATGTACTTCACCTGGTGCGGCTGCATCGTCGCGCGGACACGGCGATTCGCGCTCCAGATCGCGTCGGTCCAGCGGCGACTGAAATCGTCGACAATCGACATCTGGCTGGGCAGCATCACCATCAACCCGGTGAGCAGCGCCGTAATCCAGAGTAGTCGCGCCGCAGTCGGAGCGAAACCGGCATGCCGCAGGCCGTCGGCCGTGATGATCGCCTGGGCCACGCCATATTGCTCGGGCGTGACCGTCGTGTGCGGCGCAAATTGCATCGACAACAAGGCCGGCAGGGCCATGCCCATAAAGCAGCCGGGGGCCCAAACCACGACCTGGTCGGTCCAGACATAGCGCCACCAGCCGCGCCAGCGCCGCAGGTTTTCGCCCGACAGCGGGAACACCTTGCCGACGTGGCTGAGGGCCACGTTGCGCCCGCCGATGGCGCTGGGGATCGCGCCCACCTGGCTGCCCATACCCCAGCCCTTGTCGCGCACGAAATTCGAATAGGTCGAGTTCGCCAGCCCGCCGCCGCCGGCGTAGCCCGCAAACGCCCCCAGCACCACGAGCGTCGCTGGCGCAATGACGGGCCAGTGACCTTGTTGCCAAAGCTGCGCGGCACCGTTGACCAGCACCTCGCCGCCGTGACCGTCGCTGACCGGGACCGTGCCGAATCGCAGGAAGCCGCTGAACACGTTCCACCAGTTTTCGAAGCTGACGCACGTCAGCCCCAGCGCCAGGCAAAAGCCCAGCACGACGGCCACCTTCGCCGTCATGATGCCCTGGAGCATGTTGTAGACCTTGCCGCCCACGAGCACCGGCACGGCCACGCCGAACAGGCAGGCAAACGCCAGCGGCGTGATCAACCAGCGGTCGTCGACCGTCGGTGGGCGATCGAGATACAACGCCGCGATCATCGCCGCGCCATGCGTCGACAAGCCCGGCACCAGCGCCGAGACGTTCAGCAGCAACATCAGGCCGACCCAAAACCGGGGGCCCGGCCGGCTGCGCATGAAGCCGGTAAACACCGGTTCGCCGCAGTAGAGCGCGTAGCGACCGCATTCGAGGTTGTAAAACACCTGCAACACGATGGCGACCGTCGCCAGCCACATCAGACCGCCGCCGTAGCGGGCCGTCACGGTCGGCCCCAGCAGCCATTCGCCGCCGCCGATTTGAATGCCCATCATCACGATGCCGGGACCAAGAAAGCTGGTCCAGTTGCGCAAGCCCAGCGACTGTGGCTCGGGCAGTTCGGCCTCACCCCAAGCAGGAATGCCCGCGGCGTGGGCCCCGCGCGTGTGCGCATCGTCGGACGGTTGCGGCGAAGTCGAGGCCGACATGCGATGTCACTCGAAAACGGGTCACCACAACACGATCGCGCGGCCCGGTCCGCCGTGGCAATCGCGCAGCTTGATGGCGGCGAACAGGAAATAGAGATCGCGATCCTGCGGCACGCTACCGACGTTGTGCAGGAACTCGACGCCGACCAGGTCGCGACTGCCCAGCGCCCAGTACGTCATCAGTGCCCGGCGCGGGTCGACGCCCCCCAAGTCCGGCGCGTCGGTAGCCACGCAACGAATGCCTTTGCCGTGCAGATACGCAATCGTCTCGGCCGACGGTGCCGGCCAGCCTTCGCTCTTGCCCAACAGCGGATCGAGCCAGACGCCGGCGTCGTTCGGCCGGGGGCGCAAGTGCCGATCGAGATGGCCTGTGAAGAACAGCACCACGTCGCCGGCCGCGAGCTGACCGGCCGACGCTTCGGCCGCTTGCACGTGGGCCGGCGTGATTTCCGGCGACTGCGGCCAGTTCTTCCGCGGCACGCTGCCGACGAGTCCCCGCGCGTCGACGATTCGCAGCCGCCCGCAGGTCCACTCGAGGGGCACGCGTTCGGTCGTGCGGTCGCTTGCGCCGAGGGGGCCCCAGGCCGTTTCATATTCCTGAAGCCAGCCGCGAACCTCGGGAGCATAGGCGGGCTTTTCGCCCGGCGCCGGCAGCGCAAACGCCGGCGGCACCAGGTGGGCACCTGCCATCGCGTCCATCAGATGCGTGTGATGCCACATGTCGAGATAGTCGTTGTATTGAAAGTCGACCTTGAGGTAGACCTGTCGATGCTGTCCGGCCCCTTGTCCCGGCGAGGTCAGCGGCAGCCGTGGCGAAAGCGTCGGCGTCAGATCGGCGGCCCGTTTTTCGCGACACGCCGCGCTGAGCCGCGCCGGCAGATCGCCGCCGACGATCGAAAAGGCCCGGGCCTCGCCATAGGGCCCGCCTTCGTGCTTGGGCGGCAGCATGCAATAGAACGCGCCCGTCGGCGGCAGCGCGCCCAGGTTCGTCGCGCTTTCGGTCCAAATCATGCCGTGCTTGAGTCCGGCATAGTGCGTCGGCTCGGCCAGCTCGGGCAGGGGGCCCATGCTCGCGCTGTCGGTGCCCAGGGTCATGACGCCGCGCTGGGCGAGATACTCCATGCACTCCGGATTCGGATCGGGATAGCCCGGCGCCGTACGGTCGAGCGCGGCGGCGATATAGCGATTGCCCTCGGGCAGCGGGCGGTAGTAGGCGTCGGAATATCCGCTACGGAACAGCGCGACGTCGCCGAACTTCAGCGGGCGGTGCTGCTTTTCGAACCGCGCGACGTGCTCCGGAGTGACCAACGGGCTGACCCCCTTGGGCGCCTGATCGAGCAGATCGCGGACGTCGATCACGCAGGCCTCGCCGCCGAATTGCCAAGGCTCGATGCGGTCGATGTAGGCCGTGCCGAAGGGTCCCGACTTCTCGCGCTTCAACTCTTCGCGGGCAACCGAATGCGGCGGTACGTCGCATTGCGTGCCGGTGTTGCCGTCGATCAACAGCGCATCGATGTGATAGGCCGAGTCAGGACCGGGCCGGCGCTGTGGAATCAGCTCGAAGCGCGGAAACGGATAGGCGGGCCAGGTACACGGATAGTCGGCCGCCACCAACAGCGAATGATCCACGAACTGCGGGCCCTCGGCTTCAGCGGCCCGCACTGCAGGCACCGCGCCCTGGCCCACCAGCAGGCCGACGAGCCAGCACATCACCCCCCTGGCAATCGCGCCCAGCATGGCAGGTTTCCTCAATTGACGATGTTGGGCAGTGTCTCGCCGCGGAGCGCTGCTGCGGCGATCTGGGCCGCCGTTTCACGCAGCCGGCGCACGGCCGTTACGCTGACCGACGCGATATGCGGGGCCGCAATCACTTGGGGCATCGTCCGCAGCGGGTGATCGGCGGGCAGCGGCTCGGGATCGAACACGTCGAGCGCCGCGGCGGCCACGTGGCCCGACTGCAACGCGTCGACCAGCGCCGCGGTCTCGATCAGATCGCCCCGGGCCAGGTTGATCACGACGGCGCCGCGCTTGAGCCGCGCGAGGCTCGCGGCATTGAGCAACTGGCGCGTCTGCGGCGTCGAAGGGCAATGCAATGTGACGACGTCGGACCCGGCCAGCAGCTCGTCCAGCGTGGCCGGCTCGCAACCGGCCTGCCGGACCTGGTCGGGCGGCACCTGCGGATCGAATACCAGCCGCCGGCATTTGAACGGCGCCAAGCGCGCGGCGACCTCGCGGCCGATCCGGCCGAAACCGACGACGCCCACCGTCTGCTCGCGCAGGTTCTTGAGCTGATCGAGCGACGTGGCCAGGCCCCAGCGCCCTTCGCGCAGATGCAAGCAATGCGGCACGACTTGCCGCGTCGTGGCCAACAGAAAGGCCAGCGTGTGATCGGCCACCTCGTCGATGCAATAATCGGGCACATTGCAGACGGGAATGTTCCGCGCCCGCGCGGCGCGCAGGTCGACATTGTCGACCCCAATGCCATAGCGGACGATCACGCGGGCCTGCTGCATGGCGGCAATGACCTCGGCATTGACCGGGGCGAATTGCGTGATGACCGCGTCGGCGTCGGCCACGAGCGGCACGAGTGTTTCGACCGTCTTGCACTGGCCCGCGCGGACGACCGCGCCCAGCGGCTCGAGAATGGCCGACTCGATCTCGAGCGACGGAAACGTGTAATCTGTTATCGCAACACTAGACATTGTGGGTAGATACGACGAGGTAGATTTGCCGCCCCCCTGGCGGTCAGATAATCTAGGCACGGTGAACCGGCCGCCGCAAGCAACGAATTCTGGAATCGGTCCATCCCCGGCGCACAGCGCCGTAGGTGCTCTACGATGTTCCGAGCCAAACCGGCGAATCGAGCCCTGAAGCATGGCGCCGGCACCGCGCTGGTCTTGGCGTCGTTATGCGCAAGCACGGCCCGGGCCGACGAACGGGACCAGTTCTTCGAAAGCAAGATTCGGCCCGTGCTCGTGGGCACCTGCTTCGCCTGTCACGGCGGGGGCAAGACGTCGGCCGGCCTGAGGGTCGATTCGCGCGCGGCATTGTTGCAGGGAGGCGACACCGGGCCCGCCCTTGTCGCCGGCATGCCCGAGGGCAGCTTGCTGTTGGCCGCCATTCGCCGAGCCGAAGACGCCAGTGCCATGCCGCCGCAGGCCGAAGAGGCCTTGCGCCCCGACCAGGTGGCTGATTTCGAGCGCTGGATTGCCGACGGCGCGCCCTGGCCCGAGAAGTCGGCCGCATTTGCCGCCGAGCACCCGTGGTCGTTCGAACCGCGGCAAGCGCCGCCGCCTCCCGAGGTTGCCGATACCGCCTGGCTGCAAACGAGCATCGATGCGTTTATTCGAGCCCGGCAAGAGGCCGCCGGAGTGAAGCCCGCTCCCCCGGCAGACAAGCGCACGCTGATCCGCCGCGCGACCTACGATCTGACCGGGCTGCCGCCCACGGCCGCCGAGGTCGAAGCGTTTCTGGCGGACGATTCTCCGCAGGCCTTCGACACCGTGATCGAGCGCCTGCTGGCTTCGCCCGCCTACGGTGAGCGCTGGGCCAGGCACTGGCTCGACGTGGTGCGCTATGCCGACACGGCGGGCGAGACGGCCGATTTTCCCGTGCCCGAGGCCTGGCGCTATCGCAACTATGTGATCGACGCCTTCAATGCCGATACGCCCTACGACGAGTTCTTGCGCGAACAACTGGCCGGCGACGTGCTCGCGGCCGAGGGACCGGCCGATCGTTATGCCACGCGCGTTACCGCAACGGGCTTCCTGGCCATCTCGCGCCGGTTCGGCTTCGATTCGGAGAACTACCACCACCTGACGATCCAAGACTCGATCGATACGCTCGGCCAGGCCGTGCTGGGCCTGAGCCTGGGCTGCGCGCGGTGCCACGATCACAAGTTCGATCCGGTGACCATGCGCGACTATTACGCGCTGTACGGAATCTTTGCCAGCAGTCGCTATGCGTTCCCGGGCTCGGAACAAAAACAGAAGACGCGCTCGCTGGCCCCGCTGGTACCGTTCGAGCAGGCGGCGCCACTTTGGCAGGCCCAAGAAAGCCGCATCGCCGAGCTGACCGCGCTGTTGGCCCGGGCAAATCAATCGCCGCCGTCGGCCACGCTGCGCTCGCTCGGCGAACTCGACGGCGACTTCGAAACCCAGGCCGTAGCCGCCGGCGGCAGTAACGGCGTGTTGGTCCCACCTTGGGTCTACGCAGGGCCGATCGCCGTGACAAACGCGGCGCAAAGTCCCTACAAAAACCTGTACCCCCTGGGCAAGGTCGGCGCGAGCATCGCCGCGAGCGAGGCGCCCTACCGCATCACGCAGGCGATCGATCCGCATCATCACGCGCCGGGCAGCGTGTTGTACTTCAATCTCGACTACCGTGTCGGCGCCTCCGAACCCCAGGCGCCCGGGGGGCACCGCGTCGTGCTCGGCACGCTCGCCGGCCAAACGACGGTCGAGGTGCAGCTCGCCGCCGGCGGCGCAACCCTCTTGGTCCCAGGCGGCGAGAGTCGCCAAGCCGCATTGCCTGCCGACCGGTGGCACAATTTGCAGATCGTCGTAGACCTCTCGCGGCGCACCGCAGCGGCGCGCGTGGGCGCGCCGGGCGACGTGACGGAACTGGCGAGCATCGCGCTCGGCGCCGTGGAACTACCCGTGATCGACTGCGTGACCTTCGAGTCGAACGGTTCCGCGCCCGGCGGCTATCCGGCGATTACCTATGACAACTTCGGGATGCGCACCGCGGCGCTTGAGCCGGTGACCACCGAGCTGCCGGCCGCCAGCGCAGCAGCCGGTAAACCCGATGCCCGCGAGATCGAAAGACGGCTCGGCGAGCTGGCCGGTTACGACGGCGACTTCGAGCTGCAGACGGACGCTTCGCCCCCGGCGACCCCCTGGGGACCTGGCCCCAACAGCGTCGTACTCGTTTCGGCCGAAGCCCAGAGCCCGTTTACGAACCGCTACCCGGCAGGGAGCCTCGGCATTCATCTGCCCAATCGCCAGGCCTACGACGGTTTTGGCCTGGCGCTGGCGAACCTGAAGCCCGACGACGCTGGGCAGTTGGCGGCCAGCTTCGACTTCTGCTGTGCCTCGGCCGCCGACGGCGGTGACGGTTCCTGGCGCTACTACCTCGGCCACGGGCCGGGCAACTCGGCGGCGGTCGAGCTGTTCTTCAACGGCCGCGAGTTCTTTCGCCGTAGCGGCGCAACCACCGATGCGGTCGCGACGCTGGCGATCGGTGCCTGGTACCAGGTCCGGCTGGTGCTCGACCTGCGGACACGCACCTATCGCGGCGAACTGGAAAGCGCCGACGGCACGACCGAATTCTCCGGCGAGCTGGCCAGCGGCTGGGACGGAACAGTCGACTACTCGTTTATCGACAGCTACGGCCATCTGCCCGGCGTACGACCTGCGCTCGATGCCGACAATTTCGTCTTCGGCCGCCTGCCCGATGTGCAATCGACCGAGCCGTCTCAGCGGCGCGAGCAAGTCGCTGCCCTGCGCGCCGAGCGTAACGAGCTCAATCACGCGGCCGACGAAGCGAAACAAGAGCTCGATCGCCTGCTCTCCAACGGTCCCTGCCCGCTGGCCTATGCCATGGCCGAGGGCACACCGCAGAACGTCCCCATCCAACAGCGTGGCGAGCCGGATCAACCCGGCGCGGTGGTGCCGCGCGGCTTCATTCGCTCGTTGGGCGGCGGCGACCTTCCCGAGGGGACGCTCGGCAGCGGCCGGCTCGAACTGGCCCAATGGCTCACCCGGCCCGACCATCCGCTGACGGCGCGCGTGATGGTCAACCGGATTTGGCAACACCACTTCGGCCACGGGCTGGTGGCGACGCCCAATGACTTCGGCACCCGAGGTCAGCGGCCCACGCATCCCGAACTGCTCGACCACCTGGCCGAACAGTTCATCGCCAGCGGCTGGTCGATCAAGGCGATGCACCGGCTGATCCTGCGCAGCGCGACCTATCAACAAAGCTCAATCGCCGGCGCCGACGTACCCCACGACCCGGCCACGGCCAACGCGTACGCGGCGTTTTCCCGGCGCCGGCTGAGCGCCGAGGAGATCCGCGACACGATCCTCGCGCTGTGTGGCCAGCTCGATCGCGCGCGAGGCGAGGGGCACGAATTCCCCTTGCCGGTGCGCTTCGGCTATACGCAGCACAACCCCTTCGCGGCCGTTTACGATCATCGCCACCGCAGCATTTACCTGATGGTCCAGCGGATCAAGCGCCACCCGTTCTTGGCGTTGTTCGACGGGGCCGATCCGAACGCGACCACGCCGACACGGCTGCTGACGACGGTGCCCACCCAGGCACTCTACTTCCTCAACGACCCGTTCGTGCACGAGAACTCCGAGCATTGGGCCAAGGAATTAGCGGCCCAGGCCGCCAACCCGGCGCAGGCCGTCGAGCTGGCCTATCACCAGGCGCTGGGGCGCGGCCCCGCCGAGGGCGAACAGCGCGAGGCCGCCGATTTCCTGACCGCCTATCGCGCCGAACTCGCCACTACGGAAGTGACCGAGCCCGAGACGCGCGCCTTGGCGGCCTTTTTGCGTACGCTGTTGGCCAGCAACGAAGTCTTGTATGTGGACTGAGCGCATGACCAGCCAACCCAGCCGGCACGAAGTTTCCCGCCGCGGTGTCTTGCGCTCGCTGGCGGGTGGATCACTGTTGCTGCCCGGCATCCTCACGCAATTGTTGGCCGAGGCGGCCGCCGGCAGCGATGCCGACGATCCGCTGGCGCCGCGGCCGACGCATTTCCCGGCCCGGGCCCAGCGCGTGATCATGCTCTACATGACCGGCGGCGTCTCGCACGTCGATTCCTGGGACTACAAGCCGCGACTGTTCGCCGACGCGGGCAAGACCGTCGGCGTCGACGAGTTCCAGGGGCGCAAAGGGAACTACACGATGTTCCTCAAGCGGCCGCAATGGGAGTTTGCGCCGCACGGCGAATGCGGTACTGAAGTCAGCTCGCTGTTTCCGCACCTGGCCCAGCGCGTCGACGACCTGTGCTTGATTCGCTCGTTGCAATCGGACCACACGAACCACTACGAAGCCACGCTGGGCATTCACACCGGATCGTTCACCTTTGCCCGGCCCAGCATCGGCGCCTGGGTCAGCTACGGCCTGGGCACCGAAAATCGCAACTTGCCGTCGTTCGTGGTGATCGCGCCGCAATTGCCCTACGCCGGCGGGCAAGTGTGGGGGAGCGACTTCCTGCCCGGTGCGCACCAGGGAACGCTCGTCGTGCCCGGGCCCGAGCCCGTGGCCAACATTCGCCCGCGCGTGCCCCGGCAGCGATTGCAGCAGCTCGAGCTGGAATTCCTGGCCAAGCAGAACGCGCGTCACCAGGCGGCGCGGGCCGACGATCCGTTTCTCGCCGCGCGGATCAAGTCGTTCGAGACGGCCTACGGCATGCAAAGCGCGATGCCCGAAGCGTACGACTTCTCCCAGGAGACGGCCGATACGCTGCGGCTGTACGGCCTCGAACGCGAGACCAACTCCGGCTTCGGCTGGCAGTGCCTGGTCGCGCGGCGGCTGGTCGAACGCGGCGTGCGGTTCGTCGAATTGATCGACGTCGGCGCATCGAACAACTGGGACGCGCACGGCGACATGCTCACGCACACCCCGTTGGCCAAGAACGTCGATCAGCCGATCGCGGGCCTGCTTCAGGATCTCAAGCAGCGCGGCTTGCTCGATGACACGCTCGTCGTCTGGACCACCGAATTCGGTCGTACGCCGTTCAACGCCGCCGCCGACGCCAAGGGCCGCGAGCATCATCACTGGGTGTTTTCCTCCTGGCTCGCCGGCGGCGGGGCCAAGGCCGGGATCACGTACGGCGAATCGGACGAGTACGGCATTCGCGTGGCGCACGATCCGGTACACATGCACGACTTCCATGCCACGATCCTGCACCTGCTGGGGCTCGATCACGAGCGCCTGACGTATCGGCACGCCGGGCGCGACTACCGCCTCACCGACATCCACGGCCGGGTCGTCCACGACCTGTTGGCCTGAACCGCGAGCAGGCTGCTCTAGGCCAGCAGCTCGCGGATCACGCGCCCTTCGACGTTCGTCAACCGGCGGCGAACGCCGTTGTGCTCGTAGGTCAACCGCTCGTGATCGAGCCCCAGCAGGTGCAGGATCGTCGCGTTGAAATCGTAGAGCGGATGCACCTGGTCGATGGCCTTCTGGCCCAGTTCGTCGGTCACGCCGTGACTCACGCCGGGTTTCACGCCGGCGCCCGTCAGCCAACAGGTAAAGCCGTCGGGATTATGGTCGCGCCCCTTGGCTCCCTTCTGGAAGAAGGGCATGCGGCCGAACTCCGTACACCAGACGACGAGCGTGTCGTCGAGCAAGCCGCGCTGCTTGAGATCGCCAATGAGCGCGGCGGCCGGCTGATCGAGAATCGCCGCGTGCACGTCGTATTGGTCTTTGAGTGCGTTATGACCGTCCCAGTTCAACTTGCCGCCGCTGGCGTAGGCGCCGTTGAACAACTGGACGAACCGCACGCCCGACTCGATCAGCCGCCGGGCCAGGATGCAGTTGCGCGCAAAGGCCGCCTTGTCGGCGTTGGCCGGATCGTCGGCACCATAGGCCGCCAGCACGTGCGCCGGCTCGGTGCTCAGATCGCTGATCTCGGGCACGCTGAGCTGCATGCGTGCGGCCAGTTCATAGCTGGCAATGCGGGCCGCCAAGCGCCCGTCGCCGGGATGCTCGGCTAGGTGTCGGGCATTCATCCGCTGCAGCAGCTCGCGCGCCGCGCGGTCGGCCCCCGCATCGACGCCCGGCGCCGTGAGGTGCCGCACCGGCTCTTGCGCGGTGAGCGTCGTACCCTGGAACGCGGCGGGCAAAAAGCCGGGGCCCCAGTTGTTCGACCCGTTTTGCGGTACGCCGCGCGGATCGGGCAGGGCGATGTAGGCCGGCAGGTTCTGGTTCTCGCTGCCCAGGGCATAGGTGACCCACGAACCGAGACTGGGAAAACCGTCGAGCACGAAGCCGGTCGACAGGAAATTCTCGGCCGGACCGTGCGTGTTCGACTTGCTGGTGAGCGAATGGACGAACGCGATCTCGTCGGTCAGTTCGGCCAGATGCGGAATCAGGTCGCTGACCCATTTGCCCGTCTCGCCCCGCTGCCGGAATTCGTATTGCGGCCGCGCCAGATTGCCGGCCGGCCCTTGGAACGTGACGGCCGGACCACCGGGCAGCGGTTGATCGTCCCAGCGGATCAACTCGGGCTTGTAATCCCAGGTCTCCAATTGGCTGACCGCGCCGGCGCAGAAGATCACGATCACCTGCCGGGCCCGGGGTGCAAAATGGCCGGGACGAGGTGCGAAAGGTTGCGCCGGATCGATCACCGGCAGCGCCGGGGCATCGGTCCCCCCCAGCGCGCCGTCGGCGGCCAGCAAATGCGCCAAGGCCATCGAACCCAGGGCGGTCCCCGAGTGCGCCAGGAAATTCCGGCGGTCCAGCAGCTGGCGTCCTTGCGGCGTGAGTCGTTCGGCGGCGTGCAACATGGGGAGGCGCCTGGTCACTCGTGCGGGAAAGCCATTCGTTCAGGGTAGATACAGAAACTCATTCGAGTTGAACACCGCGCGGCACACGGTTGCCAGTCCGAATTCCCGGGCCACGGCCGCCGCTTCGGCCAACTCGTCGTCGTTCGGCGCGCGGCACAGCGCCCGCCAGTAGACCGCGCGGACCTGCGCCGCGGGGTCGTTGCCGGCGTCGCCGGTGGCCAGCGCGGCCAGGGCCTCGGACGACTCGAGCGTGAAGCGGCTGTTAAGCAGATTCAGGGCTTGAATCGGCGTGGTGCTTTCGCGGCGCCGGGCAGTGCTTTGCCCCGCGTCCGGACAATCGAACGCCCCGAACACGGCCTCGCGCTCGCGCCGCACCTTGTGGGCATAGATCATGCGCCGCAGTCCCTCGCCGCTGAACGACTCGACCGGCTTGAAGCCGCTCAGCCCTCCGCGCAGATCGAACAGGTCGAATCCGCGCCCGTACATGGCCAGGTTCAACCGGCCGCTGACGGCCAGCATCGCGTCGCGAATCGCCTCGGCCTCGAGCCGCCGCAGCGGATATCGCCACAACAACCGCGCGTCGGTGTCGCGTGCGGCGGCGGTGGCGTCGTCGATCGACGCTTGCCGGTAGGTGGCCGACAACACGATTTGCCGATGCAGGTGCTTGATCGACCAGCCCGCGCGCACGAACTCGCCGGCCAGCCAATCGAGCAACTCGGGATGCGACGGACGGCCGCCGCTATGACCCAGATCGTTCGGCGTGTCGACCAGGCCGACGCCAAAATGCCCCTGCCAGATGCGGTTGGCCATGACCCGCGCCGTGAGCGGGTTGTCGGCGTTGGCGATCCAATCGGCCAGCTCGCTGCGGCGCCGCTGCTCCTGCGCATCGAGAGGCAGCAGGAGCGCACCCAGCACCGCCGGCACGCCGGGGGCCACAACCTCGAGCGGCTGCTCGGGATCGCCGCGGCGCAGCAAATGGATCTCGTCCGGCGCACGGAATTTGCCGGCGAACGCCACGCGGCCCGGGATCGTCGCCGCCAGCGACCGTTCGGTCTCGGACCGGGCCGCCATCAGGCGTGCAGCCTCGGCGGCATCGGCCGCGCTCATGCCGGCCACCGAGTTGCCCGGCGAGGGTGCCTGACCGGCCACATACGGTTGACGATCGGTCGCGTCGGCCACGCGCAGCCAGGCCCCGGCCGCGTCCTCGACTTCGATCGTGTAGTCCGTCGCCAGCCGGTCGGCGAATTCGCCCTGGCGATCACGTCCCCACACGACGCGGTCGATCATATGCTCGGCGGCCAGTGTGACGATCAACCAGCCGCGCCCCATCTCGTTCGACATCCAGCTCCGAGAATTGCCGTAGTTGCCGTCGATGGCGAACCGCAATTCGTGCCGGTCGGCGACGACGGTGTCGCCCGACGAGACCACGGTCGCTCCGGCCGCGGCCAGAGCCACGTTCGTCCCGGCCAGATTGAAAATCTCCAATTCGTCGATGCACGGCTCGAGCTGGTTCGTGGCACCGATCGAAAATCGCACGCGCCGCGTGGTGACCGGCGCAAATCGGTCAGTGTTCGATCGCGCGCTCACGCTCGGTCGGGCCGGCGCCGTGCCCGGCTGCGCCAGCGGGACGAAACGGCTCAACTGACGGTCGATGTCGGCGATCTGCGCCTGCAAGCGCTGCTCTTCTTGCCGCAGGGCCTCGGCCCGCGCCGTGTGCAACTCGCGGTCTTCGTATTCCACGCCGGCGACGAAGGCCTGCATCGCGTAATATTCGCGCGAGCTGATCGGGTCGAATTTGTGATCGTGGCAGCGCGCGCAGCCGATGCTCAGTCCCAGGAAGGTCTGCCCGATGTTGGTGACGATCTCGTCGATCGCGTCTTGCCGCGCCAGGCGCTTCGAGACGTCGTCGGCGCCAATCTGGCCGGGCAACAGCACGCTCGCCGTGAGCAAAAATCCGGTCGCGGCATCCTGGCCGAGGGCATCGCCGACGATCTGTTCGCGGACGAACTGGTCGTACGGCGTGTCGCGGTTGAACGCCTCGATCACGTAATCGCGATACGGCCAGGCGTTGGGCCGTTCGGTGTTGACCTCGAAGCCGTGGGTGTCGGCATAACGCACCACGTCGAGCCAGTGCTGCGCCCAGCGCTCGCCATAGCGCGGCGACGTGAGCAGCTCGTCGACGATGCGTTCGTAGGCCGCCTGGCTCGCGTCGGCCGCGAGCGCCGTGACCTGTTCGGGCGCCGGCGGCAGACCGGTCAGATCGAATGACACGCGCCGCAACCAGGCCACAGGCGGCGCCTCGGGCCGGGGCGTCAGGCCTTCCGCCTCGAGACGGGCCAGTACAAAGCGGTCGATTGCGCCGCGCGGCCAGGCGTTGTCTTGCACCTGCGGTGGCACGGGCTGCCCGACCGGTTGAAAGCTCCAGTGTTTGGCCGGATCGACCAACTCGGCGCGATCGACTCCGTCGGGCCACACGGCGCCTTGGCTGATCCAGGAAGTGAGCGTCGCGATATCGGCCGCGGCCAGCCGCTCGCCCTCGGGCGGCATTTGCAAGTCCGCGTCGGCATCGGCCGCGAACTGCAGCAGCGGACTCTCCTGGGGCTGCCCCGCTACGAGGCTCGGCCCGTAGCTTTCGCCCCCTTTGAGCACCGCAGCGCGGATGTCGAGCCGCAGGCCCCCTTTTTGCTTTTCGGGACCGTGGCAGGCGTAGCAGTGCCGCTCGAGAATCGGCCGCACGTCGCGGACAAAGTCGATCGGGTCGGCACTCGCGCCGGGGGCGGCGCTCAACAGCGCAACGACCCACAAGACAACTCGAAGCCAAGACAACCGGGCCATGCGGCGGCGACTCCCTGCAATCATTTCACAGGCCCTTGAGTTTACCCTCGCGGCGAGCGATCTGCTGAAAGGCAGGGACTCTCCTGCCGCCGGCCGCAAGACGTGTACACTGGCCCCGTCCGCGACGTGCCCGAGGAACGCGAACCAGGTCCGGCAGTCCATCGATGTCGCACGCCCGCGCTGCGCCTCCCGACGAGCAACGCCTTTCCACGGGCCTTTGCCTGGGTTATGGAATCGGGTCGCTGGCCACGTCGATTTTCGCGACCGTCACCAGCCTGATGCTGTTGTTTTTCCTCACGGAAGAACTGGCGGTGCCGGCTGCCTGGGCCGGGCTGGTGGTGTTTGTACCCAAGCTCTGGGACGTACTGACCGATCCTCTGGTCGGCCTGGCCTCGGACCGCACGCAATCGCGCTGGGGTCGGCGCCGGCCTTATCTGCTGGCCGGCGCCGTGGTTCTGGGCCTGGGCCTGGTGCTGCTGTTCACTGTGCCGAACCTTTCGGCCGCCTGGCAACGGGCCGCCTATGTGCTAATCGCATTCCTGGTGGCCACGACCGGCTACACGCTGTTTGCAATTCCCTACGTGGCGATGCCGCCCGAGTTGACGCGCGACTACCACGAGCTGACCCGGCTCGTGGCCTTCCGGATGGCCTTTCTGATGCTGGGCATCCTGGTGGCCGGCGGCGCTGCGCCGGCGTTGATCGACCTGGTCGCGCCGGCCAGTTCGCGCCGCGCGGGCTACAGCGTCATGGGCGCGATCCTCGCCGCGGTTTGCTTCGCGGCGATGTTCACGACGTTTCTCGCCACGGCCCGTTCCTCGCGCAGCGTGGCGGCCGCAGCGTCGCTCGGGTTGCGCGCGCAGTTGGCGATCGCCCTGCGTAACGGGCCATTCCGGCGGCTGCTGCTGCCCTATTTTCTGCAACTGATCGGCATGAGCAGCGTGACGGCCACGATGCCCTACTTCGTTCGCTATCAACTCGCCGGCGGCGAGCGCGAGGTGTCGCTGTCGTTCGTGTGCCTGACCGCGCCGGCCATCGTGGCCATGCCGTTGTGGGTCGGTCTGTCGCGGCGCTGGGGGAAGCGGCGCTGCTATGAACTGGCCGTCGGCGCGTTTGCCGCGACCTTGTTGATGCTGGTGACCGCTGCGTCGGCCTGGTCGGCCGTGTACCTGATTCCCCTGGTTACCACCGGCATCGCCTACGCCGGCACCCAACTGTTCCCGTTCGCCATGCTGCCCGACGCCATCCGGACCGACGAGCAGCGCTCGGGCACGCACAGCGAGGGGGTGCTCACCGGCGCCTGGCTGGCCGGCGAGAAAACGGGGCTGGCCATCGGCGTGCTCGTGGCCAGCATGCTGCTGTCGCTGGCAGGCTTTCAGGAATCGTCGGGCGACGTCGTTGTTCAGCCGCCGCTGGTGCGCCTGGGCATTCAAGCGGCGTTTGCTTTTGTGCCCGCCGCACTGATGCTGATCAGCATTCCGCTATTGTGGCGGTACGATCTGGACCGCGCGGCCCGTCGCGCGGCGACACTCGCCGGAGAGCCTGTCTCGTGACCACCGGTGCACTCCCTTCGAACGGCCTGCCAGCCGCGGAAATCCTGGCCCAGTTGCGCGCGCGACAGGCCGGCGACGTCGACTTTCGCGCCGGGCGGGTCTACGGCTACACGTATCTGCCCGAGGCCGACGTCGAGTCGCTGGCCCGCGACGCTTTTGCGCTGTACATGACGGAAAACGCGCTCGATCCCACGTCGTTCCCCAGCATCGTGGCGCTGGAGAACGACGTCGTCGGCATCATGGCCGAGTTGCTGCGCGGCGACGAACAAGTCTGCGGCAGCTTCACCTCGGGAGGTACGGAAAGCATCCTGCTGGCCGTCAAGACGGCCCGCGATCGGGCACGCGCCGAACGGCCCCTGGTGACGGCGCCCGAGATGGTGCTGCCGCGGACGGCGCACGGCGCGTTTCACAAGGCCGCGGCCTATCTCGGCATCCGCCCGGTCGTGGCGCCGATCGATCCGGCGACGTTTCGCGCGCTGCCGGGCGAGATGGAACTGGCCATCGGGCCCAACACGATCCTGCTCGTCGCTTCGGCGCCCAGTTATGCCCAAGGCGTGGTCGACCCCGTGCCGGAGATCGCCGCCGTGGCCCAACGGCATCGACTGCCCTTGCACATCGACGCCTGCGTGGGCGGCATCGCGCTCGCGCTGATGCGCCGCGGCGGCCGCGAGGCGGTGCCCGACTTTGATTTTGCCGTGCCGGGCGTGACATCGATCTCGGCCGACCTGCACAAGTACGGCTATTCGCCCAAGGGCGCGTCGGTCGTGTTGTATCGCAGCCGCGAGCTGCGGCGGCACCAGATCTTTGCCACGATGGCCTCGGCCTCGTATGCCCTGTTGAACCCCGTGGTGCAGAGCTCGCGCTCTGGCGGCCCGGTCGCCGCGGCCTGGGCCGTGTTGCACGCGCTCGGCGAGGCCGGCTACCGGGGCATGCTCGATCGCGTCATGCGCTCGACGCGCACGCTCATCGCTGGCGTCGGCGAGATCGCGCCGCTGCGCGTCCTGGGGGCGCCCGACATGTCGATGTTCGCCATCGCGTCGGACCAGTTGAACGTCTTCGAGCTGGCCGACGAGCTGTTGGCCCGGGGCTGGTACCTGCAGCCGCAGTTTTCCTGTCCCGGTTCGCCGCCCAACTTGCACGTCTCGGTCTCGCACGGCAACGTGGGCCAGGAAACCGCGTTTCTCGAGGCGCTGCGAGGTGCCGTCGACCAGGTCCTGACTACCGACGGCATGCGGCTCGACGTGCTGCGCGAACAGCTCGCGCACACGCTCGCCGGCCTCAGCGACGAGGCGGCGCTCGAACAGATCTATCGCCTGGGCGGGATCAACGCGGGGGCCTTGCCCGAGCGGATGGCACTGATCAACTCGGTGCTCGAATGCCTGCCGCGCCGCTTGGGCGAAGGGTTGTTGGTGGACTATGCCAATACGCTCTACGGCTGACGTCGATGGCCCGCCGGCCGGGAGCTATTTCCTGAACAACCGGTTGTCGAACTGGAAGCCCAACGGTCCGAAGTCGTTTTGAATCTTCCGCAGGGCCTGCTGCACCAGCACGATGTCGCAGCCGTGGGCAATGAACCGAGCTCCCAACTTCATGAGCCGCTGGGCGTGTTCCAGCGAGAAGCTGGGCGTTCCCCAGTGGATGCCGGCCGACTTGGCCGCGGCGGCGACGCGCTCGATCTGTTCCCACAACCGCGGATGCTCGAACTCGCCCGGGATGCCGCTGAGGATCGACAGGTCGGCCGTCCCGATGAACAGCACGTCGACGCCCGGCACCCGGGCAATCGCCTCGACGTTCTCGACGGCGATCGGGTCTTCGATCTGGATCGCAACGAAGGTCTGCGCGTTGGCCGCGCGGATGTATTCGGCAATCGGCAGCGCACAGTAGTTGTCGGGGCTCGCGCCGTCGATGCCGCGCGTCCCCAGCGGGCCGAACTTGCACCAGCGGACCACTTCGGCCGCCTCGGCCGCCGTCTCGCAGCGCGGATAGAGAATGCCCTGCGCGCCCAGCTCCAACAGCCGGCACATCCGCATGAACTCGCCCTTGCCGGGGCGGGCCATGACGTCGGCCGCGCCGACGCGGGCCGCGCGCATCAGTTGGCCGGCCATGTCGACCGTGTGGCTGTGATGCTCCAAGTCGAGCCAGAGGCAATCGAACCCCATCAGGCTCGCCATCTCGTAAACCGACGGATCCGACAGGTGCAAACACGTCGCCAACACCGGCTCGTTACGGGCCAACTTCGCCTTCACCACGCTCGCGCGCATTGCTGATCTCTCCAGGGTCTGCGGAGGGGAAATCATAACAGATCGGCCGCCGTCACGAACCTGCGGCCAAGGTGCCTCCGCGCCGGCGGCACACTATACTCGCCAGGATGTCTGCCGCGCCCGAAATGTTGGTCTTTCTCAACGGCCGGATGATACCGGCATCGCAGGCGCACCTGGCGATTTACGATTCCGGCGTCGTGCTGGGGGCGACCGTTACCGAAATGACGCGGACCTTCGGGCACCAGCCGTTCCGCCTCGAAGATCACGTCGCCCGGCTGTTCCGTTCGCTGCGCTATGTGCGGTTCGACATCGGCCTTTCGCCCGAGCAAGTGACCCAGACGGCCGAGGAATTGCTGGCCCACAACCTGGCCGGCGTCGACGCGGACGACGACCTGGGACTGATCCAGTTCGTCACGGCCGGGGAGTATGCCACATATGCCGTGGCCGGCGCGGCTCGCGGTGCGCCGACCGTGTGCATGCACACCTTTGCGCTGCCGTGGGAGCTTTCGGCCCGACGGATGCAGCACGGCGTGCACCTGGTCACGCCGGCGATCCGGCACGTGCCGCCGCAATGCTACGACCCGAAAATGAAGTACCGCAGCCGGATGCACTACTACCTGGCCGATCAAGAGGCCCGGCTGGTCGATCCCGACGCGCTGGCGCTGCTGCTCGACCTCGACGGCAACCTGACCGAAACGAGCGGCGCGAATTTTCTCCTCGTCGAGCGTGGCACGATCGTCTCGCCGCCCGAGCGCAACATCCTGCCCGGGATCAGCCGCGCGACGGTGCGCGAGCTGGCTGCCGAACTGGGCATCCCCTTCGTCGAGCGCGACCTGCAGGTGTTCTCGGCGATCAACGCCGACGAAGCGTTCTTGACCAGCACGCCCTATTGCCTGTTGCCAGTGACGCGGATCAACGGCCTCTCGATCGCCGGCGGCCAGCGCGGCCCCGTCGCCCAGGCGCTGCTCGACGCCTGGAGCCGCCGCGTGGGCCTCGACATCGAGCAACAGATCATCGCCGGCGCCGCCCGCCGGTCGGCGCGCGCGGCCGGCGGTCTTCAGCGCTGAACTCGCGTGCAGACACCGCTAATCCGCGTGGTGCAGCGCCCCTTCGACAAAGCGCCTGCCCGGGCGGGGAAAGATGTGCCGGCTGACCGGTGCGAATTCTCCCAGCGCATCGAAGTACATGTAGTGGGTCACCCGCAGCATCTCGTCGCCGATCTTGATCAAGTTGAACGAGTTTTTTTCGCGTTCGCGGCCGCGGCCGCGGCGCGAGGTCGTGGTGCCACATTGCACAACGATCAAGCCGCGCTCGCGATGGGTGCCGGGATAGGTGTCGAGCGAATTGCCGATATAGGCCCGGTGCAGGTGTCCACCCAACACCAGCTCAACCCCCAGCTCGACGAACTTGTTGATGGCGCGCCGTGCGTGGGGCATCGTCTGATCGTGGACGAAATCGGGCGCCGGCATGAAATGGTGATGGGCGACGACGATCTTGACCACGTCTTCCGGCACGCCGGCCAGGGCCTGTTCGCAGAAGTCCAGGCGGCGGCGGCCGATCCGCCCGTTGGAGATCGCCTCGCGCGGCGCGGTCGAATCGAGCGCCACGACAATCGCCCCATCGAACCGATGCACGCTTTCCAGCTCGGCCTGGATGTATTGCTGGTACAAGGCGTGCGGCTTGAACAACCGCTCGGTCACGCGGTACAGCGGTACGTCGTGGTTGCCCGGCACCACGATCCGCGGCACAGGGGGCAACTGCTCGAGAAACTCGCGGGCCGCTTGAAACTGCTCGGCCGTGGCCCGTTGCGTGAGGTCGCCGCTGACGACGATCACGTCGGCCGCCAGCTTCGGCGCGATGCGCAGAAGCGCCTCGCCGACGTGGGGCAGGTACGGCGTTCCAAAGTGCAAGTCTGAGATATGCAGCAAGGTCAACATCGGCCGCGCGTCTCCGCAAATTCGTCCTGCGATCGGGCCTGGCGCCGGGCCAGGGCCTGCAACACGCTCGGCACGTCGACGGCCGCCTCGGGCAGCACGAGCGTGATGGCCAGGGCCTCGAGATTGACCAGCAAGGTCCAAACTCCGGCGACGCGCAGCGGCCATGCAGCGCCGGCCGCAAACACCAGCAGAATCGCCAGGCTCGCGAGCAGCCAGCCAATTTTCGCGCCGCGCGTGTGATAGGTGGGAATCCGCCCGAACTTTACCAGCCCGGCCACGCAACTGACCGCATAGCCGATGGCCGCCGGCACGATCCACGCCGCCTCGCCCAGCACCAGGTCGGTCTGCAGATAGACCAGCGCAAACAGCACCGACGCGTAAAACGTGACGTCGGCCAGGCTGTCGAGCCGGGCGCCCAGCGCGGTTTGCTGGCGCAGCGCGATCGCCAGCTTGCCGTCGATCCAATCGGTCACCAGCAGCACGACGATCAGCGGCAATAAATACGGCCCTCCGCCCGCCAGCGCCAGCCCGACCACGACCGGCGCGCCCGCCAGGCGGATGGCCGAAAGCACGTTGGGCACCGTCCACCAGCGCCGCTGCGCATCGATCATGGGCTGCGCTCCGTGAGCAGCAGCTCGACATAATAGAAGAACAACGGACCGGTAAACGTCAGGCTGTCGATGCGGTCGAGGATGCCTCCCTGGCCGGGCAGCAGGGTGCCGCTGTCTTTCACGCCCACCTCGCGCTTGATCGACGAAATCGTCACGTCGCCCAGGAAGCCTCCGCAAGCGATCAACAGCCCGGCCACCGCCGCGGGCAGATAGGGCACCGCCAGATAGGCGTCGCCGGCCACCAACACCGCATGGCCCAGCGGCGTCAGTACGTCGGCCAGCGCGATGGCCAGGAATGTGGTGGTCGCGGCACCCAGGAGAAACCCTTCCCAGGTCTTGTTCGGCGACACGTGCGGCATGATCTTGCGGTGACCGAACCGGCGCCCCCACAGTGCCTGGGCAATGTCGTTCGATTCGGTCAACAGCACCAGGTAGAGAAACATCCCCAGCGGGCCGGCGCCCTGATCTTCCCGCACCAGCGGCAGCGTGACGACGAGCGCCGCGTGCGACAGCAGGACAACCAGGATCATCAATCCCAGGTAGACCGTGCCCACGCTCTCGAGAAAATTCTGCGTCTGCTCGGCGAGCACCAGCCGCACCAAGAGCGCGACCAGCACGCCGATCGGGATCAGTGTCCAGAACTGGGCCAGCGTCCCCTCGGCGACGATCGCGTAATGGATCGGCACCGTGGCAATGGCCATCCACCACAGCCGCCGGTCGACGCGATCGGCCACCAGGCGATGGTACTCGTAAAGCCCCATCAGGCTGGCCGCGCCCAGGAGCACCACGACCGCGTACCGGCCCAGCAGCACGACCGTCGCCAGGATCATGAACAACACCGACCAACTGGCCAGGCTCGAGAGCCGCTTGCGCGCCTTGTCGTCGGTGCCATAGACCAGCGCGCGTCCTAGCCGCAACGTCGCACCCGTCACGAGCGCCGCCAGCGCCACGGCCAGCGTCGCCACGATGTTCTCGTGGACGCCGAGCGCCCGAGCGGCTGCGGTGAAGATCGCGGCCAATGGCAGCATGCGTAACATTCCCCAGTGCAGGATCAACAAATGCGGGGCAGAGGGGCGCCCCACGGTTCGTCGAGCGCCAGTTCCATGCCCGTGGCCCGGCGGATCACCACCGGGACGGGACCGCGCGGTCGAACCTCGCCGACCAGGGCCGCGCCCGCGGCCACGTCGGTCGCGCGCAGCGCCGCGAGGGCCCGCGCCGCATCGCCCGGAGCAACGGCCACGACCATGGCGCCTTCGCAAGCGATCTGCAAGGGATCGAGACCCAGCAATTCGGCCGCGCCGCGGACCTGGGCATTGACCGGTACCTGGTTCTCGTCGATGGCCAAGGTCTGCCCGCTGGCCGCGGCCCATTCGTGCAGCACCGCGGCCACGCCGCCGCGCGTCGCGTCGCGCATCGCGCGCGGTACGATGCCCGACGCTCGCAGCGCAGCGACCGCCGGCAGCAGCGAAGCACAATCGCTGTGCGGCGCCGGCTCGAGTCCCAATTGCTCGCGGGCCACCAGCACGGCGATGCCGTGACTGCCGATAGGCCCGCTGACCAGTAGCACGTCGCCGGCCATCAAGTGCTGCGCACCCGGCGGCGCAGGCAACACGGTTTCGCCGACGCCGGCCGTGTTGATGAACAGTCCATCGACCGCGCCGCGCTCGACGACTTTCGTATCACCGGTGACGATCGCAACGCCCGCCGCGTTCGCCGCCGCGCCGATCAGCCCGACGATCTCGTGCAGCTCGGCGAGCAAGAGTCCCTCTTCGACGATCAGTCCCAGGCTCAGCCAGCGCGGGCGGGCGCCCGCCACGGCCAGGTCGTTCACCGTACCGATCACGCTCAAGGTGCCGATGTCACCGCCGGGAAAGAACCGCGGCGCGACGACGAAGCTGTCGGTCGTGAAGCTCAGTTGCGTGGTGTTGCTGGCGAGCGACGCGGCATCGCCGAGCGGTTGCAAGGCCGGGTTCGCCAGCGGCCGCACGATCTCGGCGATCAACTGCCGCGTCAGGCGCGCACCTTCGCCGTGGGCCAGCGAGATCCGCGGCCCGTCGGCAAACAACGGCAATGGACAGTTCGGCGCAGGCATGGCCGGGGCTTCAGGCATAAACGCGTCCATAACGATAGTACGCCGAACAGGCGCCCTCGTCAGAGACCATCGGAGCTCCCAGCGGCGCCAGCGGCGTGCACTCACGGCCGAAATAAGGACACTGCGTCGGCCGCATCTGGCCCGTAAGCACGCGGGCACTTGGGCAACGCGAATCGCCGTCGGCGGCCTCGCCGTCGGCCGCACCGAACCGCCGCTCGGCACAAAACTCGGACCACGCCGAGCGCAATTGCAGGCCACCGCCGGGAACCGTGCCGAGCCCACGCCAGGTGCGGTCACATGGCTCGAAGACCTGTTCGACGATCGCCTGCGCGTGGCGATTGCCCTCGGACGAAACGGCCCGGACGTAGGCATTGGCGACCGCCGGACGTCGGGCCTCGAGCAGGCGCACGCAGGCGAGCAAGCCGTCGAGCAGGTCCACCGGCTCGAACCCGGTCACGGCCACCGGCAACCGGTGACGGCTGACGAAATCCTCGTAGACGTTCGCGCCCGTCACCGTGCAGACGTGCCCGGCGGCGAGAAACCCGTCGATCCGGCAGGCGGCGTCGCCGGCGATCAATTCCATGGCCGGTAAGACGCGCACGTGTGCGACCAACAGCGAAAAATTGGTCAGACCCCAGCGCGCGGCTTGCAGCACCGCCAGCGCCGTGGCCGGCGCGGTCGTTTCGAAACCCACGGCCAGGAAGACGACCTGTCGGGCCGGTTCGCGCTGCGCCAGCGCCACCGCATCGAGTGGCGAGTAGACCAATTGCACCGCCGCGCCGCGCGCGCGGGCCTGCTGCAGGCTGAGCGAACTGCCCGGCACGCGCAGCATGTCACCAAAGCTCGCCACCAAGCAGCCGGGCGTTTGTGCCAGGCTGATCGCACGATCGATCGTGGCCGCCGCCGTCACGCACACCGGGCAGCCGGGCCCGTGGATCAATTCGACCTGCGCGTCGATGGCCTGGGGCAGCCCGTAGCGCAGCAAGTTGTGCGTCTGGCCGCCGCAAACCTCCATGATCGTCCACCGGCGCGTGGCGGCCTCGCCCAGCGTAGCCAGACGCGCTGCGACGGCCTGGCGATCCCGGAATTCGTCGGCATATTTCATGGCGAGATCACATCAAGACGCCTGTGCGTCGTCCGCCGCCGGGCTGCTGTCGCGCCATGCCTGCCAATCGGCCTGGGCCTGGCGCGCCGCGGTTTCGTCCATCCGGCTGATCGCCACGCCGGCATGCACGATGACATAGTCGTCGACCTCGGCGTCGGGCACGCACGCCATGTGGCATTCGCGGCAAATGCCCTCGAATTCGATTTCCGCGCGGCCCAAGATCGGGTCGCGATCGATCCACCGCACCACGCGCCCCGGAACGCCCAGGCACATGCTCAACCCCTTTCCCGTTGCATCGCCGCCGCGCCGCACGTCTGCGCGCGGGCCACAGCCAATTGCCCCAGCGCCAGACCACCATCGTTGATCGGCGTGCGGCAGGGCCAGGTGACCTCGACGCCGGACTCGGCGGCCCGCTCGATGATCAGTTCGACCAACAAGCGATTCTGAAACACGCCGCCGGAGAGCACCAGGGGCAAACCGGAGCAATGTTCGACCGCGGTGAGCAGCATCTCGGCCAACGTGCGATGAAACCGCATGGCGACCTGGCCGGGCGCCACACCGCGCTGCACCTCGCTGACGATCTCGTGGACGAGCGGCCGCCAGTCCCAACGGACCAGCTCGCCGTCGGCTTCCCAGGCCCAGGAGTAGGGCCCGGCGCCCCGTTGCCCGCTGCCGGCCGCCGCTGCTTCGAGGCGTACGGCCGCTTCGCCTTCGTAGGCACTCGTCTCGTGTCCCAACACGAGACAAGCGACGGCGTCGAACAACCGACCGACACTGCTCGACAAGAGGCGATCGCGCGTTCGCGACGACATCCGCAGCAATGCTTGCACCCCGTCGCGCGCGGCCGGCGAAAAGGGCCAGGCCTGCGCGGCCGCAGGTCCCAAGGCGTCGGCCAACAGGGCCGCCGCGACCCGCCAGGGCTGGCGCACGGCAAGCTCGCCGCCCCACAGGGGAAACAGCCGCACGCTCGCCACGCGTCGGAACCCGTCGCATCGCGCGCAGAGCAATTCTCCACCCCAGACCGTGCCGTCGGTGCCCCAGCCGGTACCGTCCCAGACGGCGCCTGCCACCTCGTCGGCGCCACGATTCAGGTCGGCCAGCGCCGCCGCGACGTGGGCATGATGGTGCTGCACGGCGATCGTCGGCGCCGGCTGCTGTGCCGCCCAGCGCGTCGAGAAATAGTCGGGGTGCAAATCGTGAACGATGGCCGCCGGCGCGACGCCGGCCAATTGCTCCAGCGCCACGACTTGCTCGGCGAAACGCTGCCGCATGGACGGTGTGTCCAGGTCGCCCAGGTGCGGGCCCAGGTACGCCTGCCGCGAACCGGCCAGGGCCACGGCAACCTTTTGTTGACCGCCCACCGCCAACAGCGCCGGCCCCTCGGGCAGTTCGAGGCTGACAGGCGCCAACCCCCGGCCGGCCCGTAGGACCATCTGCCGTCCGGCGATCACTTGCACGACGCTGTCGTCGATCGGCCGCAAGATTGGGCGATCGTGTTCGAGCACCAGGTCGGCCAGCGGATCGATTTCCGCCGGCGCTTGCGCAGGGTGAAAAACGATCGGGTCACCTTCGCGGTTGCCGCTGGTCACGACGAGTGGCCTGTCGACGGCCGCTAGTAGCAGCCGGTGCAGCGCCGTGGTTGGCAAAAAGATGCCCAAGGTCGGCAAGCCTTGCGTGACCGCGGCGGCAATCGGGGCCAGCGGGCGTTGCCGGACAACCACGATCGGATTGGCGCCGCTCGTCAGCACCCTGCGCTCGGCGTCGTCGAGTTGCACGCACCGTTCGGCGGCCGCCACATCGGCAAACATCACCGCCAGCGGCTTCGCCGGGCGGCGCTTGAGCTTGCGCAGCCGCTCGACCGAATCGGCACGACACGCGTCGACCAGCAATTGATAGCCGCCCAGGCCCAAGAGGGCGACGATTTGACCCTGGACCAACGCGGCGGCGGCGGCGGCGATCGCCTGGGCGCTTGTGTGCAGCACGGCCGACTTGCCGGCGCGACGACACACGAGCCGTGGGCCACACCGCGGGCAGCCGATCGTTTCGGCATGAAACCGCCGGTCGTCGATCGACAGGTATTCGCGCCGGCAAGATTCGCACAGCACGAACGACTGCAAGCTGGTGCGCGACCGTTCGTAGGGCAGGGCGGCAAGCACCGAGTAGCGCGGTCCGCAATCGACACAGCTTACGAACGGATCGCCCGCGCGGCGCGCCGATTGCTCGGTTATCTCGCGCAGGCACGTCGCACACGTCGCGCGATCGAGCGGGATCGCCGTTTGCGGCGCCGTCGCACCGTCGCTGGCCAGAATCACGAGCGAACGATCGACCCACGGTTCGAGCGCCGAGCATTCGACCGACGCCAAGCCCGGCCAGCCTTCTCGCAACGCGCGCACGCGACAGGCAAAGTCCCGCACGGCTGCGTCCGACCCGCAGACTTCGGCCACGGCGCCCAGGGGGCTATTGAACACCCGACCCGCGAGCCCGTGCTCGCGCGCGAGTCGCACCAGCCAGGGCCGCAGCCCGACGCCCTGTACGCAACCGCGCAGAACGAGGCGCACCGCGGCCGCCGGCAGATTGCACGTCGAGCCGGCTTCAACGGGCAATCGCGGTTGCAGGTCGCACTCGATCACGGCTATTCCACGCCAGGGGCCATGTCGTCCGGTACGGCAACGGGTTCGCGGGCTTGCGCGGTCAGCAGGCGCTGTTCCGCCAGCATGCGCTGACGACGCTGTTCCAGGTAGGCGCACAATTCGGCAATTCCCTCGCCGCTGCGGGCCGCCGTCGTCAACACGTCCAACTGCGGCTGGACGCTCCGGGCATCGCGCGTCGCGGCGTCGAACGAATAGGGCACATACGGCAGCAGATCGATCTTGTTGATCACCAGCACCTGGCTCGTGCGAAACACCTTCGGATACTTGGCGGGCTTGTCGTCCCCCTCCGGCGTGCTCGTCACCACGATGCGGACGTGCTCGCCCAGGTCGAACGAGGCCGGGCAGACGAGATTGCCGACATTCTCGATGAATAGAAAATCGAGGGTCGTCGCCGCCAGCGCGCTCCAACCGCGCTCGACCAGCGACATCTCCAGATGACACGCCCCGCCGGTGGTCAGCTGCAGCGCCGGCACCAGCGGCGCGAGCCGCTCGGCATCGCGGTCGGTGGCCAGGTCGCCGACAAGCACCGCCAGCGTGTGGCGTCCGCGCCAATGGCGCGCGACGGCCTCGAGCAGCGAGGTCTTGCCTGCGCCCGGCGACGACAACAAGTTGACGACCAGCGTGCCGGCCCGCGAGCGCGCGTCGCGAAACTCGGCCGCCCTTTGTCGCGCCTCGGCCAGCACGGGACGATCGATCTGCAATCGCGTTGCGCTCATGTTTCCGACTCCACGGCCCCGAGCACCAACTCGGTCAGCACGAATTGATCGCCCGATCGCAATTCGATCTCGACCGCGCCGCACCGCGGGCACGCGTGCGCCAGCCCGGGCAGCTCGACGTCGCAACGGCACGCCGGACAATGGGCCAGGGCCGGCGGTTGCTCGATGTGCAAGGTCGCCTGCGGCCATCGCGCCGCGGCCAGGCCGCGAAACGCCGTCTGCAGCAGCGCCGGCTCGGCGCACAGCCAGGGCCCCAGCTCGACGCGCACTTCGCAAAGCGCCTCGTCGCCGGCATGATCGCGCAGCGCCTGATCGACCTGGCCGATCAAGGCACGAATCAACGAATACTCATGCATGACACGGATGTTCCCGAAGCTCTGCCTCGATGCGTGCCACGAGGCCGGGCAGCGCCGCGCGAACGATCTCCGACAGCCGTTCGGCCGGCCCGATGCTCACGGCCTCGACACCCCAGATCACCACCTCGCCGGGCAGCGTGCCTAACCGTTCGGCCAGGGTCAGCGCCTCGCGCAGCCCCAGGTCGTGACTTCCGGCCGCCTGCCACGGTGCCGCCTGCGGCAGCGGCCAGTTCCAGCGGGCCACGGTGCCACCCGGCCCCATGCCGCGCACCGCGTCGCAAATCACCAGCCGCTCGGCACCGGTCAGCAGATCGAGTACCGCGGCACCGCTATTCGCCAAACGCACGTCGCAGCCGGGCAGGTTCAGCTCGGCGAGCGCGCGGGCCACTTCCCAGCCGGCGCGATCGTCGCCGTGCGGGCTGCCCAAGCCGATCACCAACTGCGCGGGGAGCGCGGTCATGTTCGCTCGCAGGTGAACTTGAGGAAGTGCGTCGAACAACTGATGCACGGATCGTAGCTGCGCACCAGTTGTTCGCAACGCCGAGCAAGTACGTCGTCGGGCTCGCCGGCGAGCCGTTCGACGAGCCGGCGTAAGTCGCTCTCGATCTGCGCCTGATTTTGCGAAGTGGGCGGTACGATCTTGGCCTCGACTACGCGATTGTCCGCATCGATCTCGTAGCGGTGATAGAGGAGCCCGCGCGGAGCCTCGGTCGCGGCGCAGCCCGTTGCGGCCCGGGGCGTCCAACCAACGCGCGCCGGCCCGCGCCAATCGTCGCTGCGCAAGATTTCGAGCGCCGTTTCGTAGGCGATCACCAGTTCCAGGCCCCGGGCCACGATGGCCTGCTGCCGGTTCATCGCGGCCGGTACGAATCCGACCTCGGCGGCCAGGGCCTGGACGAGCGGCGACCAACGCTCGTGGTTCAATGCCGCCCGGGCCAGCGGACCGACCAGATAGCACTCGTCCGTCGCCGTGCGCCGGGCGTGCAGGGCCGTCGAGTGCGGCACCTGCTCCTCGTGGAACACGCGTTCGTAGTCTTGCACGTCGATCGCCGGATGGCGCGTCGAACCGATCAGCCCGTGGTTCATCGGGTATTCGACGGGCGAGACCAGGGCCACGGCCTCGTCGCGCGTGTCGTCGTGCAAATCGCCGCGGGAAAAGTCGAAATCGGCCACCCACCGCGTCGCCTCGCAGGCCGCGGCGAGCCCCCACTCGAAATCGGGGATCAGGTTGCGCATTTGCTCGGCCGGCGGCGCGCGATAGAAGCCACCCACCGCCACGTTCACCGGGTGAATGGCCCGGCCGCCGAGGGCCGCTAGCAGATCGTTGCCGAGTTTCTTCAGCCGCAGGCCGCGGCGCAACGCCTCGCCGTGCAGGGGGGCCATGTCCCAGGCGTTGTCGTAGCCGAGGAAATCTGGCGCGTGCAGCAGGTGGATGTGCAGGCCGTGGCTCTCGATCCACTCTCCGCAATACAGCAATCGACGACGACGTTCGATCGCCGGCGGAATCTCGATTTCCAGCGCGCGTTCGAGCGCGTGGACCGCGCTCATCTGGTAGGCCACCGGACAAATGCCGCAAATCCGCGCCACGATATCCGGCACTTCATCGATCGACCGACCGACCAGCAGCGACTCGAACAATCGCGGCGGCTCGAAAATCTCCAGGCGAATCTCAGCCACGCGATCGCCTGCCAGGCTGACGTACAGCCCGCCTTCGCCCTCGACGCGGGCCAGGGCGGCGATGCGGATACGGCGGTCGGGTGATGATTCAGTCATCCATCGACGAGTCGTTCACTCGCCTCGCGGAACTCGGGGGCATAACCGTTGAAGTTGCGCAACGCGCGCTGGACCTCGGCCAACCGTACACCGCTGGCCGCCAGATGCTCGGACAGCGCCACGACGTTTGGTTGACCCGTCGGTCCGTAACAGCCGTAGCAGCCGCGCTCGTAGGCGGGGCAAATCGCGCCGCAGCCTGCGTGCGTGACCGGACCTACGCAGGGCACTCCGCGCGCGACCCAGATGCAGACCGTACCGCGCCGCTTGCAGTCGCCACAGACGGCCTCGTCAGGCAGCCGCGGCCGAATGCCATGCAGGAACGCGCGCAGCACCTCGAGCAACTGGACCTTGTTGATCGGGCAGCCGCGCAGCTCGTAATCGACCGCGACGTGGTCCGAGATCGGCGTCGACGTCGCCAGCGAGTCGAGATAATCGGGCCGGGCGTAAACCGCGCTCAAGAATTCGGCATGGTTGGCCCAATTGCGCAGGGCCTGGATGCCGCCCGCCGTGGCACACGCGCCGATCGTGACCAGGTAACGGCTGCGCTGCCGAACTTCCTGAATGCGCGCCGCATCGGCGGCGGTGGTGATCGAGCCTTCGACCAGCGCGAGGTCGTAGACGCCCTCCACCGCGCGGCTCGAGGCTTCGAGAAAATACGCCACGTCGACCTGACCGGCGAGCGTCAACAACTCGTCCTCGGCGTCCAACAGCGTCAATTGACAGCCGTCGCACGAGGCAAACTTGAAGACGGCCAACGTCGGTCGGTGTGCAGATGGCATCGGTCTAGAGCCCCTCGACGTGCAACAGCCGCGCCACGCGGTCGTAGGAAAACACCGGTCCGTCGCGGCAGATGAATTCGGCGCCCAACTGGCAATGCCCGCACAGTCCCACGGCGCATTGCATGTTGCGCTCCAGGGACAGCCAGATGTGTTCGGCGGGAAAACCTCGCGCCCGGGCCGCGCGGATGACGTAGCGCATCATCACCTCGGGTCCGCACAACAGCAGGGCCGTCTCGGCCGGCGCGGCCAGCGGGCAGCGATCGACCAACAGCGGCACGACGCCGACGTGCCCGTGCCAACCGGGCGCGCTACGGTCGGCGGTCAATTCGATCTCCAGCCCGGCTTTGCGCCAGGCGTCGTACTCGTGTGGATAGAGCATGTTGGCGGGCGTCCGCGCACCATACAACAGCATGATCCGGCCGTACCGCGCGCGGTGGTCGAGCAAGTGATAGATGGCCGGCCGCAACGGCGCCAGCCCCAGGCCGCCGGCCACCAACAACACGTCTCGGCCCTCGATCTCTTCCAGCGGCCAGCACGTTCCAAACGGCCCGCGCAATCCGACGAACTCGCCCACCGGCAAGCGCGCCAGCGCCCGCGTCACGTTCCCGGCGGCACGCACGGTATGTGCCAGCGACTCGCGCGCGTCCGGATGTGCACTGACCGAAATCGGAACTTCGCCGATCCCAGGCAGGTAGAGCATATTGAACTGGCCGGGCAGAAAGCGGTATTCCGGCAACTCGTGTCCCGTGGCGGGGCTCAAGAAATACGTGTCGACCTCGGCGATCTCCGGCGCCTTGTCGCGCAAGACCATCCACCGCACCTGCCAAGGCTGTTCGGCAACCGGCGGCTGCATGGTCCGGCTCATCGCGTCGACTCCGCCAGTGCCGCGACTTCCTCGGTCAAATCGATTCCCACGGGGCACCAGGTGATGCACCGCCCGCAGCCGACGCAACCCGAGCTGCCGAACTGCTCGTGCCAGGTGGCCAGCTTATGCGTGAGCCATTGCCGGTACCGCGCACGGATGTCGTTGCGCACCAGGCCGCCGTTGAGATAGCTGAGCTGCGGATGAAAACAACTGTCCCAAGTGCGGACCCGTTCGGCCGACTGGCCTTCCAGGTCGCCCAGCTCGTTCACGCCGCTGCAAAAGCACGTCGGGCACACCAGCGTGCAATTGGCACAGGACAAGCAACGCTCCGCCACCTGCTGCCAGCGCGGGTGGTTGAGGTTCGACATCAACAACTCCGGCGCGCGCTCCGCATCGAGCCGCCGGGTGATCTGCGTGACGGCCTGCTGGCGCGCGGCTGCGGACGTGCTCAGGTCCGAATCGCTCGCCGGGCGCGTGGGCAGCTCGGCCAACACCTCCGCGCCGCGCGGGCTGCCCGTCTCGACCACGAAGGCCTCGGGCAATTCGGTCAAGCCCAGATCGAAACCGGCCGTCGCTCGAGGACCGGTGCCCATCGAGGTGCAAAAACAGGTCTCTGCCGCTTGCGTGCAATTCACGGCCACGAGCAGCGCCTCGCGCCGCCGGGCCACGTAATGGGGGTCCTGGTAGGCCGACCCCTGGAACACGCGATCTTGCACCGCAATGGCTGCCAGTTCACAGGCCCTGACGCCGACAAACGCGTACCGCTTCACCTCCGGCGTCGCCAGTTCGGTTTCCCAACCCGTCGCCGTGCGTCGCGAGACGCACAACGATACGTGGGGAGGAAACAGGTAGCGCTTCCACGAGTGCGGACCGACGACGTAGCCGAACCAGGCGTCGTCGTCGCGGCGTTCGAGCCGATAGCGGCCGGGCTCTTGGCGATCGGTCCAGCCGCGCGGCAGATCGGCCGCCGCATTCAGCGGGCCGTAGACGATCGCTCCTTCGGCCAGCGTCGGGCCGAGAACCTCGTAACCACGAGCGCGCAGCGCGCCCAACAGCGCGTCGAAATCCTGTTTGGCGAGCACCCGCGCCGGCGGCGCGGTGCGATCGGCATCCGTCATTGTGGTTGCACTCCAAATGGTGCGGACCGACCGTCGGCAAACATGTCGAGCAACTGCAGCCGGGTCGCCAACAAACGATGCGCCAGCGCCCGGGCAATCTGCGTCATCACCTCGTACCCCAACTTGGAATCTTCGCGGCACAGTTCGTGCAGCTCCGCTGCGGCGATCCGAATGAGCATGCAAGGCTCGCTGACCAAGGCGGTCGCGGTCACGGCACCGCCGCCCAACAAGGGTGACCAGCCGAGAAACTCGCCGCGGCCCACCGAGAGCATGGCGACATCCCCGCGGCCTGGCACATGCATCTGCAACGACACGCGTCCTTCGACCAGCAGATACAAATCAGGGCACATCTGCCCTTCACGAAACACAATCGCCCCGGCCGGCAGTCGTTCAATCACCGATGCGCCGGCCAATGCCGTGAGCGTGTGCCGCGACAGGCCCGAGGCAAAACTCAATGAAGTCAGCACAGACAACACTTCGTCGATCGCCATGGCCAGGCCTCGCCTGAGTGTTCAAGGTTGCCGCAGCAATTAGTTTGGCAAATTCTAGCCGAACCTGCATGTTTCAGGCTGCCGGAACTTCGAGCGGATTGGACGAATATCTGCGGTCTAGCTGGAGATTCACACGGCAGTCGAACAGTCGCCCGCTACACTACGAGGCGCGCCGGGTGGTGCCAGGTGCTTCCCTGTCGATCGGTCCAGGATTCGTCGCGTGACAGTTCGCTTGCTCAAACAAATCCTCCAGCCGCAACGCATTGCCGTCGTCGGCGCCAGCAACCAGCCCGGCAAAGTCGGGCACACAGTATTTCGTAACTTGATAACAGGCGGCTTCGAAGGAGTCGTCTATCCGATCAACAGCCAGCGGGACGCTGTGCAAGGCGTACAAGCCTATCGCGAGCTGAGCAAATTGCCGCACCCGGTCGAGACGGTGATCATTTGCACGCCGGCCGAGACGGTCGCCGGTGTCGTGGCCGATGCGATCGCCGCGGGCGCCAAGGGGGCGGTCGTGCTCTCGGCCGGGTTTCGCGAGGTCGGCGCGGCCGGGGCTCTGCGCGACGAAGAACTCCGGCAAGTGCTCGCCGGCGCCGAGGAGTTTCGCCTGATCGGTCCCAACTGCCTGGGATTCATGGTCCCGCGGCTGCGCCTGAATGCGAGCTTTGCGGCCGATCTGGCCGCACCGGGCCAGGTGGCTTTCGTCTCGCAATCGGGCGCCCTGTGCACCTCGGTGCTCGATTGGGCGCTGCGCGAAGGGATCGGCTTTTCGCACTTTCTCTCGATCGGCAACATGCTCGACGTCGGGTTTGCCGACCTGATCGACTACCTGGCAGCCGACCCGCAAACGCAATCGCTGATCGTCTACATCGAATCGATCGAGTCGCCGCGCGAGTTCATGTCGGCCGCCCGGGCCTTCGCTCGTACGAAGCCGCTCGTGGCCTTCAAGGCGGGGCGCTTCGCCGAAAGCGCCCAGGCCGCCGCATCGCACACCGGCGCCCTGGCCGGCGTCGACGCGGTCTATGCCGCGGCCTTCGAGCGCGCGGGCATCGTTCGCGTCGAACAGATCGACGACCTGCTCGACTGCGCTCGGCTGTTGGCGCGGCCGCGCCCGTTGCCGGGCCCGCGCCTGGCCATCCTGACCAACGCCGGGGGCCCGGGCGTGATCGCCACCGACGCCCTGCTCGAGCGCAGCGGCGAGCTGGCCCGGCTCGATCCGGCCACGATCGCCGCGCTCGAGGCCCAGTTGCCCGAGCATTGGTCGCGGCGCAACCCGATCGACCTGCTGGGCGACGCGCCGCCGCAGCGCCTGGCGCAGGCCCTGGCCAGCGTGCTGGCCGACGCGCAGGTCGACGGCGCGCTGGTCATTCTCACGCCGCAGGCGATGACCGCCGTCACGGCCACCGCGCAGGCCGTGATCGACGTGGCGCAGCGACAGCACAAGCCGGTGCTGGCCGCGTGGATGGGCGGCGCGCGGACCGCGGAGGGATCGCGGCTGCTGGCTGCCGCCGGCGTGCCGACCTACGAAACGCCCGAGCAGGCGATTCGTGCGTTTCAGTATCTCGTGTCGTACGGGCGCAACCTGCGCGTGCTGCACGAGACGCCGCGCGAGATTGCGTTGCCCTTCCGCCTCGCGCAGCCCCAGCGCGACCAGCAAGCCGCGGAGATCTGCGCCGCCAATCTCGACGCGTTTTCGGCGGCCGATGCCAAAGCCTTGCTGTCGCTCTACGAGATCCCCGTGGCCGCCGCCCAGGAAGCCACGAGCCGCGCCGAGGCCCAGGCCCTGGCGCGACAAGTCGGCTTTCCGGTGGCGCTCAAGCTCTGGTCGCCGCAAATCCAGCACAAGACCGACGTCGGCGGCGTCGCGCTCGATCTGGCCGACGTCGAAGCCGTGGGGCAGGCCTACGATCGCATGATCGATCGTGCCCGTTCGATGCGACCCGACGCCGAAATTCGTGGCGTGACGGTCGAGCCGATGGTCGTCTCGGCGACCGGCGTCGAATTGATCCTCGGTGCCAAGCAAGACCCCGTGTTCGGCAGCGTGGTGCTGGTCGGCATGGGCGGCGTGACGGCCGAATTGCTGCGCGACGTGGCCCTGGGCCTGCCGCCGCTGAACGAACGTCTCGCGCGGCGGATGCTCCAGTCGCTGCGCGGCTGGCCACTGCTGAACGGCTATCGTGGGCGGCCCCCGGTGGCCGTCGACAAGCTGCTCGAAACGCTGCTGCGGTTCTCGGCGCTGGTGGCCGAGTGCCCGCAACTGCGCGAGTTCGACATCAATCCACTCCTCGCAACCCCCGATGCGGTGATTGCGCTCGATGCCCGGGCCACGATCGATCGGGCGGCCGTCGCACATCCGCCCAAGCGGTTTGCCCACCTGGCGATTCGCCCCTATCCCGATGAATGGACGCGGCCGGCCGTGATCGATCACACGCAGCAGGTCGTGCTGCGGCCGATCAAGCCCGAGGATGAGCCGCTGTGGCACGATCTGTTGGCTCGGTGTTCCGAACGGTCGATCCACTACCGGTTTCGTTACCTGTTCAGGAAGACGACGCACGAAATGGCCGTGCGGTTTTGCTATGTCGACTACGATCGCGAGCTGCCGATCGTCGTCGAGATCGCCGGGCCACCGCGCGAGCTGATCGGCGTGGCGCGGTTGGTCGCCGATCCCGATCATGAATGCGCCGAGTTCGCCGTGCTCGTGGCCGATGCCTGGCAACAGCGCGGCCTGGGCGGCATGCTGCTCGACTACGCGTTGGAAATCGCGTCACGCTGGGGGCTCAAGCGTGTCTACGGCGAAACCTCGGCCGACAACCGCGCAATGCTGCACACGTTTCGCTCGCGCGGCTTTGAGCTGCAGCCCGAAGGCGACTCGGTCCTGGCGACACGGATGATCGAGCCGGCCTAGTCCGCCGCCGACGGCCAGGCCGCTCGCACCTTTCCCCCAAGGGGGCATCTAGCGTCGAGCCCAGCGGGGGCCCAGAATAGGCCACAACCACCCTGCGTCGAGGAGTTTCCCATGTTGCGCATGCTGATCGTGGCCGGATACGTCTGCCTGGCGGTAGCGACTGGATTTGCTCAGCAGCCGGCGGCCGGCGACAAGGCAGACCCCAAGGCCGACGCTCCGGCGCCCACGATTGCCGACTTCGCCTATGCCCACGACTCCGAACGCCAATGCTTCGATTTCTGGCGCGCCGCATCGCCCGGGCCGGCGCCGCTGGTGCTCATGATTCACGGCGGCGGATGGATGCGGGGCGATAAGTCGGGCTACCACTCGAAGGCGATTCAACAATATCTCGATGCCGGCGTCTCCGTCGCTGCGGTGAACTATCGTTTCATCCTCCAGGCTATGGAGCAAAAGGTCGAACCGCCCGTGAAGGCGTGCTTGTACGATGCTGCACGTGCCCTGCAAACTCTGCGGGCACACGCCGGCGAGTGGAACATCGACCCGGCCCGGATCGGCGCGACCGGCGGTTCGGCCGGCGCTTGCACTTCGCTCTGGCTGGCGCTGCACGACGACCTGGCCGATCCACAGAGCGACGATCCCGTGTCTCGACAGTCGACGCGTCTGTGGTGTGCGGCCGTCGAAGGGGCGCAATCTTCGCTGGACCCCGAGGAGCTCCGCCGCTGGATCCCCAACGCGATCTACGGTGGCCATGCCTTCGGCTTTGCCGCGCCCGGACGAAGCCGCGCCGAAGAATTCGATCTGCTCCTGGCACATCGCCAAGACGTGTTGCCGTGGATCAAGGAATATTCGCCGATCGAGTGGGCCAGCGCCGACGACCCGCCGATCTACCTGCGGTATTCCAAGCAGGACAAGCCGCCCATGGTCGGCCAGGTTGAAACCGACCCCACGCATTCAGCCATGTATGGCGTGCAACTTGCCGAACGACTGAGCGCCGCCGGCGCGACGGCGATCGTCGCTTACCCCGGCCACGAAGACGAGCGCTACGGCTCGATCGCGGAATTCCTGCTCCGCGAACTCAAGCGGTAAGGCCCGGGCGGGCGCTGCCGGTCGAAGCCCGCGGCTACTTGCGCCGGTCGCGAAAGGGTTGGCCTTCGCGGTACAGAGCCAGCCGCGCCTTCAGCTCAGGCTTGAGCGTTTCATCGGCGACCAGCTCGAGCGCTTTTTCCTCCCACTTCACGGCATTCGCAAAATCGCCCGCCTCGGCATAGGCCGCGGCCAGGGTGTCGATCCGGTCGGCATTCTTCCAGCCGGTCAGCTCGCAGGCCTTCGTCGCGTCGGCCAGGGCTTCCTTGCCGTTGCGGATCGCATCCTCGGGGCAAGTGGCCTGCAGCCATGCGCGGTGATTGAACGGCGTCGCGTATTGCGGATCGAGCCGGATCGCATCGCTGTAGTCGCGCAGCGCGCGAGCATAGTCCCGTTTGGCTTCCCGCACCACGCCGCGGTTGTTGAAGGCAAACGGATTCTGGGGATCGAGGCGAATGGCCTCGCTGTAGTCCACGAGCGCGTTGTCCAGCGCGCCCTTCGCTTCCCAAACGACCCCGCGATTGTTGTAGGCAAAGGCATATTTCGGGTCGCGTCGAATCGCCTCGGAGTAATCCTTGAGCGCGTTGTCGAGCTGGCGTTTCTCGTACCAGGCGAGGCCCCGGCATGTATACGTCCAGGCATCGGGCGCGCGTTGAATCTCGCCTGTGAAATACTTGAGCGCTTCGTCGAGCGACAGCGCGTAGCTGACGTGCATCCAACCGCGACCCAGGCTGAGCCAATCACCCTGCACCTTGAGGACCGTGGCCGGGAACCACTGACCGGTCACTTCTTGCGTGCCCAACTTGACCTTGAATCCGCGTTTGGCCATGACCGCGCGGCCCACCCACTCCTGCTGCGCGCTGGCCGCGGCCGGTAGCAAGGTCGCCGCGAAGCACCAACCGAGCACCCAACCCCGTCTACGATTCATCGACGATGTGCCTGCTACTCGAAGGAAACTCGATCGTGCGGCGCCCACAGGCACCGCGAAATGCGGGCCCATTGTCGGCCGGCTCGAGTCGCTTCGCAACCAAACGGACCGCCTGGCGTCGCCCGGCGAATGATCCGAAAAGGTTTGGATCATTCACCGGTCCAGGTTCGATCATTCGTTTCACGGCGACGCGAACTGCTGTGTGCAGTACTCGCGGTCCGTGGCCTCATGTCCATCGCGACCACGGCATTCTGCGTCAGCAACTCGCTGCCGGGAAGGTCATCACCCGGCGCAGCGACCGGTTAGCGCGGCGCCAGCTTGCGCAGGGGAGCGATGCCGGCCACTTCGCGCCGCGCCGGCAGAATCACTCCCGGGCGCAACGCCTCGACGGGCCGCGCGACGGCGGTCGTTTTGTCCCGAAGCGGACGGATCGTCGAAAAGAAGCCGAACATCATCTCGTCCCAGGTCTGTTCGCCCCAGGTAACGGTCTGATTCGGATCGGGATTCGCCGGATTGTGTTCGGAGTTATCGAAGTACGCCGTGCAGATCATCTTGCTCCCCTTGGGGATCAGGCGCGGCTGCTCGAGGTTGTACCAGAGCTGCCAGTTGAAGTCGTAGCGCGGGACGTCGAGCAAGATTTCGCGCTGGCCATCGGGCGACAGCAACTCATAGCGGAACGCCTTGCCGCGCACGTGCATATGCGGATTCATCCCCAAGAGCACGGTGTCTTTGAGAAACTTGCGGTCGGCGACCACTCGGTAGTTGTCGTCGCCCGGCGGAATACGGAAGGCCATGTCGCCGCAAGCGCCGCCTTCCACTTCGTGGGTCACTTCGCTCGGATCGGCATAAACGAACCCCACATAGCTGCGGTCGGCCTGAGCCGTGCCATTGGGCGTGTAGTGCACCTGAAACGTGAGTCGGCAACCCGCCGGGGCGCGAATCGCCATCCCCTGATCAAAGCGACGCGGGGTCATGCCGGGCGCGTAGGCCATTTGAGGCGCGCCGAAGCGGCCGCCTCCCGCGCCACCGATAAACACGATCACGTGATGCACGACGGCCGCCGCCGAGCATTTGACCTCGGCCTCGCGAATCCACTTGTCCTCCGTAAACCCAGGATCGACGTCGTAGAGTTGATAATCGACGACACCCTCGGCGGGAACCTGAAACGGGGTGTCGCTCATGTAGAAAATCTCGTCGGGCTTCGAGATGCCCCAACCGGCTTCAAAAGCAGCCGGCGCCGGCAGCTCGGCCTCATCCCCCTGGGGACACCCTCCCGCCACCCAGCGGTCGATCAGGGCAACTTCTTCGGTCGACAGCGACGGGTCGTTCTTGAACTGGCCGTGTCCCGGTGCGGCCAGCCACGGCGGCATGCGCCGTTCGTGCACGACCTCTTGAATCATCTCGGCCCAGCCGAGCACCTCGTCGTAGCTGGTCAATGCAAACGGCGCGATCTGGCCGTCGTGGTGGCATTCGACGCAGCGCTTTTGCAGCAACCGTGAAACCTGATTGGCATACGTGATCTCGCCCGCCGGGTCGGGACGCTTGACGCGGCCGATCAGGCAACCCAGCGCCTTGGTCGTGGGCACGGCCACTTCCCGGCCGGAGAGGAGCTGCTCGAGCGCGTCCTTCAGGTCGGCATGCTCGGCTTGCTGCTTCTTCGCGCCGATCACGTATTGATCGTCGATGCGCCCCCAATAGCGGACGACGCGGTCGCCATCGAGCACAAACACCTCGGGCGTGCGGACGGCGCCAAACACGTCGGCAACGCGGTTGCCCGGGTCCTTGAGCAGCGGAAACGCGACGTTGTATTTGTGCGCAAAGTCGGCCAGCTCCGTGAGCGAATCCTGCTGGTTGGAATTGATGCCGACGAACTGTACGCCGCGGCCGGCATAGCTCTCGGCCAGCTCGTTCAGCCGCGGGGTATAGAGCGTGACCAAGGGGCATTCGGTACCCAAGAACGCGACGACCACGAGCTTGGCGTCGCGGAAGTCGGCCAACGAGCGCGGACGTCCGTGAACGTCGCCCAGCTCAAACGCGGCAATCTGCCGGCCGACGCGCGGGGCGTCCGGCGCGAGGCGCGGTGCGTCCGGCGCGAGGCGCGGTGCGTCCGGCGCAAGGCCCTGTGCCTGCGACGTACGACAGGGGCAGCCGCCGGCCAAGAGCGGGAGCAAGCCGAGAGCCAGACCACCCCAAGGGCGCATCCACGAGCGACCACGATTCATCACCTGTACTCCCTGGAGAGGCTGGGAACGTCTTGCAAGCGAAGTGTTCGAGCAGAGGGAACGTTCTGCTCAAGAGGTTGCCACGAGATATTGGAGAGTAGCGTCCCACCGGGGACAACGCCCACCCCCACCGATGTGCCGATCGGCGTGATTCTCGCCGGCAAGGCACCGGCGCGGGGCACCCTCAGCGGGCCGCCATGGCGACGTCGCCGTACGAATCACGCGGGATCGTGCCGAGGCCTTTGGCGCCCGACTGCAACACCTGTTCGGAAGTGCTCGTCGCAAACAGGTGCATCAACCGGGCCACGATGCCCGTCCAGCCGGTCTGATGACTCGCGCCCAGGCCGGCTCCATTGTCGCCGTGGAAATACTCGTAGAACAGGACGAGGTCGCGCCAATGAGGATCGTCCTGGAACTTCGCGGAGTCGCCATAGACCGGGCGCCGCCCGTCGGGGCCTTTGAGGAAAATGTTCGCCAGTCGGCGCGAGATCTCTTCGGCCACCTGGTAGAGATTCATCATCCGGCCCGAGCCGGTCGGACATTCCACCTGAAAGTCGTCACCGTAATAGCTGTAGTATTGCAGCAGGGCCCGAACCACGAGCCCGTTGACCGGCATCCAGATGGGACCGCGCCAGTTCGAGTTGCCGCCGAACATGCCCGAGTCCGACTCGGCCGGGAGATACTCGACGCGGTACTCCTGGCCACCGGCGCAAAACACGTACGGACGCTCGGCGTGGTAGCGCGACAACGAGCGCAGGCCAAACGGGCTGAGGAATTCCCGTTCGTCGAGCATCTTGCTGAGCACGCGGCGCAGGCGCGTTTCGTCGAGAATCGACGCCAGCCGGCGACCGGCCACGCCTTGCTGGCCAGGATCATGAATCGCGCTGCGGATTTCCGGTCGGGCTTCGAGAAACAGCCGCAGCCGCTCCTCGAGCTCGGGGTATTTCTGCAGCAGTTGGCCGTCGAACGTCGTCGCGGCGCACAAGGGGAGCAGCCCGACCATCGAACGCACCTTGAGCCGCTCGGCATGTCCGTCGGGCAGGCGGAGCACGTCGTAGAAGAACCCGTCTTCCTCGTCCCACATGCCGGTCGAGCCGCCGACGTTCGACATCGACGAGGCGATCCAGAGAAAATGTTGGACGAACTTGAGGGCCATGTCGGCATAGTCCGGGTCGGTCATCGCGAGGGTGCTGGCGATCTGGAGCATGTTCTCGCAGAACAAGCACATCCAGGCCGTGCCATCGGCCTGCTCCAGATGACCGCCGGTCGGCAAGGGCGCGCTGCGATCGAAGACGCCGATGTTGTCGAGACCCAGGAACCCGCCTTCGAACACGTTGCGCCCCGAGCGGTCTTTGCGATTGACCCACCAGGTGAAATTCAACAGCAGCTTGTGAAACACGCTCTTGAGCCACTCGTTGTCGGGCGTTCCGCGCGCCGCCTGATCCATCACATAGGTGAAGATCGTCGACCAGGCGTGAACGGGCGGATTGACGTCGCCGAAATTCCACTCGTAGGCCGGAATCTGGCCGTTGGGGTGGATGTACCGCTCGCGGACCATCAGCTTCAACTGGTCCTTGCCGAAATCCGGATCGACCAGCGTCAACGCAATCACATGAAACGCCAGGTCCCAAGCGGCATACCAAGGGTATTCCCACTTGTCGGGCATCGAGATGACGTCGCCGTTGTACATGTGATGCCAGTTGTCGTTGCGCGGGGCCACTTTGCGGATCTGCTTGAACGGATCGCTGCCGCGCTCTTCGAGCCACTTGTCGACGTCGTAGTGATAGAACTGCTTGCTCCAGAGCATGCCGGCCAGCGCCTGGCGGACGACGTTCGCCTGGTCCGCGGTGAACGATGGCGGAATGATCGCACCGTAAAACTCGTTGGCCTCTTCGCGCCGGAGCCGGAGCACCGCGTCGAAATCGTGGAAATCGCCGTTCGATTCCGCCGCGACGGGCGACAACCGCAAGCGCAAAGTCTGGCTTTCGCCCGGAGCGACCGTCAGGTGGTAGTGAGCCGCGGCTTTCGTCCCGTGCTGTTGGCGGTTGATGGCGTCGCCTTGCCCGTGCACCAGGTAGTTGTTGATCCCGTCCTTGACGTACGGGCTGCGGTTGGCGACGCCAAAGATCCGCTGCGTGTTGGTTTCGTTCTCGGTAAACAGCAACTCTGGCGTACCGTCGCAGGCCAGATAACGATCGCCCAGAATCGGATGCGTGGCCTGAATGGCCTGCCCGGCGCGCTGCAGGCGCGGACGATTTGCGCCGGCCGACCAGGACCATTCGTTGCGGAACCAGAGCGTCGGCAACACGTGCAGCTCGGCCGCCTCAGGACCGCGATTGCAGACGGTGATCTGCATCAACAGGTCTTCGGGGCCCTGCTTGGCATATTCGACGAACACGTCGAAGTAGCGATCGTCGGTGAACACGCCCGTGTCGAGCAATTCGTATTCGAACTCGTCGCGGCGGCGCGTACGGTTGGTTTCGACCAGCTCCGCATAGGGGAATTCCCGTTGCGGATACTTGTACAGAAACTTCATGTACGAGTGGGTCGGCGTGCTGTCCAGATAGAAGTAGTACTCCTTGACGTCTTCGCCGTGGTTGCCCTCGCTGTTGGCCAGGCCGAACAACCGCTCCTTGAGGATCGGGTCGCGGCCATTCCACAAGGCCAGCGCGAGGCACAATTGCTGGCGGTCGTCGGAGACTCCGGCCAGCCCGTCTTCACCCCAGCGATAGGCCCGCGATCGGGCCTGATCGTGCGTGAAGTAGTTCCAGGCGTCGCCGTTGTCGCTGTAATCCTCGCGCACGGTGCCCCATTGCCGCTCGCTGAGATAAGGGCCCCACTTTTTCCAGGGCACCTGCTTTGCGCGGGCCTCGTCCAACCGAGTCTGCTCGGCCGTCATACGCGAGTTGCCTGAGTGCTAGAAAGGGATCTCGAGCAGGTACTTGTAATGGCCCGGCACGGGCTCGAGATCAACCTCGGCGCCGGACGGATCGAAGGGTTCGCGACGCTGCCAGGAATGCTCGCCGGAAGGGACGATCCAGAAGGCCCCCTCGGGGTCTTTCACGATCCATTGTCCGCGCGCCTTATGCACGAAGATCGCCACCCGCAATGCGCCCGGGGAGTGCATGCTTCCGTTCCTTCGGGCAGGTGCGGAGCGCCCGTGCGGCCACTACGACGTCAAAGTCTACCTCGCCCCCAGGGCAAGTAAACGCGTGACAAACGCCGGCATCCTGCGGCGCGACGCGTGCGTGCGCCAGGCACAACCCCCGTCTCCTCAACGACTTCGGTCTCGTTCACCAGGGAACGACGCAGGGGCCGGTTGTGGCCTGGACCTGGGCCCGACGGCCGGCATGTGCTACAATTCGTTCGCTCGACTCCTCTGTGCGGTTGCCATTGGATTCCTGCCACGGACCAATGGCTCCCTGCGGGCGCTTTCGTTGCGACCCCTCACTTGGTCCTGGGACTCTCCCACGAGACCGTTGCCTTGAGATTCACAGAACTGGGGCTCGCCGAGCCCATCCTCCGCGCCATCGTGGCCGCGGATTACCACACGCCGACGCCCGTCCAGGCCGAGGCGATTCCCCACGTGCTCGCCGGTCGCGACCTGTTGGCCTGCGCGCAAACCGGCACCGGCAAGACGGCCGCGTTCGCCTTGCCGATCCTGCACCGGCTGCGCGAGGACGACTCCTCGCAACCGCGGCGCCGACGGCCGATCCGTGCGCTGGTCTTGTCGCCGACCCGCGAGTTGGCGATTCAGATTCGCGAGAGCTTTCGAACCTACGGTGAGTCGACGCAACTTCGCGCCGCCGTGGTGGTCGGTGGCGTCTCGCAGCACGACCAGGTCCGCGAACTGCGCGCGGGCATCGACATCCTCGTCGCCACGCCCGGTCGATTGCTCGATCTTATCGGGCAAGGACACATCCAATTGAACGCCGTCGAGACGGTCGTGCTCGACGAAGCTGATCACATGCTCGACCTGGGGTTCATTCCCGACGTTCGTCGCGTGATGGCCCAATTGCCTCGCGAGCGACAGACGCTGCTGTTCTCGGCGACCATGCCCGACGACATCCGCGGGCTGGCCGACTCCGTCCTGCGCGATCCGGCCCGCGTGACCGTCGCGCCGGTCCGCGCCACGGCCGAGTTGATTCAGCAAACGGTGTACAACGTCGAGCGCGGGCAGAAAGTCAAGCTGCTCGTTCACTTGTTGAAGTCGTCGTCCGTTACCCGGGCCTTGGTCTTCACGCGCACCAAGCGTCGTGCCGATCAAGTGGCCCGTCAGCTGCAGCAGGCGAACCAGCCCGCCCTGGCGATTCACGGCAATAAATCTCAGGGCGCACGGCAACAGGCGCTGGCTCGATTCAAGTCGCAGCGACCGCCGATTCTCGTGGCAACCGATATTGCCGCCCGAGGTATCGACGTCGACGCGGTCTCGCACGTATTCAACTTCGATCTGCCGGAATCGCCCGAGACCTATGTTCATCGCGTCGGCCGCACCGGCCGGGCGGGCTCTCCCGGCATCGCCGTCTCGCTCTGCGATCCCGAGGAGCGCAATTCGCTCAAGTCGATCGAACGACTGTTGCGCCGCAGCTTGCCGCGCGAAACAAGCGCCCTCGGAGCGACGGCGCCCGCTAACGATGCTTCGCCGAACCAAGCTGCCGCGCCGCGGCACCGGCCCCCGGCCCGGAAACCCACCGAACACCGGCAGCACACTCACACCTCGGGCCGGCCGCACAATCAAGTTGCGGCAAACAAAACGGGCCGCAAGCGCCGCCGCAGACGACCCGCGCTGGCGCGGTAGAGGGCCGGGGATCGCCAGCGTCGCCTCACACAGCCGACAAATCGCTGGGCTGTCGATCGGTCGCAGCAAGGTTCGAACCGCAGACTGCGATCCTGCCGATCTATCAACGCCCGCTGTGTTCTGAGCCAGGGAGCTGTACCGGATTCCGAGCTATCCACACGTCGCAGGCCGCATGCCCGATCCGCGCGCAGGTTTGCCAAGTCTCGGCGATCTGCGCCATCGATTTGCCGTGTTGGATTGCGACCGCCGTCGAGCGAAATGCTGACTTTACCGCGAACCGCTCTGGGGAACGAATTCCAGGCCCGACAACTCGCGCGAGCCCCGAGCCCCGCCTGAGAGCGACGACGGCCCTGCCGGTGTGGGCACATGTTCGATACGCCGCGCAAGGGCCGCGCTTCGGCCGTGCGTTGCCAGATGAGCTGACCACGTTGCCTTGTCCAGTGGACCCGATCATGATGACCGTCTGCATTTGCCGATTGCCGCCGTCCACGCGGCATGCGGGCCTCGCTACGAAGCGAGCCTCGGCCGCCTACGCTCAGGGGCGGTCGGCAACTGCCGCCGGGTCAACATGCGCCTGAGTTCGGAAACCTCGATCTTGGCACGAACTCGCACTGAGAAAAAACTAGCGGGCAAAGCGCTGCGCACGCAGGTTCCCCGCGCGTCACATGGCGCTTGGAACCCGGGTGGCGACGGTCGTGATCCGCTTGAGATCATCGAGCGTTCGAACGAGGGTCGGCTGCGCAGGTTGGCGCCTTTGCGCTACGGCCGGATGCTCCGCAGCCCGTTTGCCTTCCTGCGTGGCTCACCGGCGCTCATGGCTTACGACCTGGTGCAAACGCCGGTGACGCGCAAGCAGGTGCAAACTTGCGGCGATTGCCATCTCCTGAATTTCGGTCTATTTGGCACGCCGGAACGAAACCTGATCTTCGACATCAACGACTTCGACGAAACGCTGCAGGGCGCCTGGGAATGGGATCTCAAGCGGCTGGCCGCGAGCGTGGTTGTGGCGGGTCGATCGGCGGGAGTTTCCGAACCAGGATCGCGCGACGCGGCGCTGGCTTGCTGTCGATCGTATCGGCAGCACCTGGCCGAATATGCCGAGCTGAGCCCGCTCGAAATCTGGTATGCCTGCGTTCGCGCGGAAGACTTGATTGGCATCGCGCCCAATGCACAATCGCGCAAGCGGCGCGAGCACGTCGCCGCCAAGGCGCGGCGCCGGATCAGCGACCGTCTGTTTCCCAAGATTACCCGCGCCGCAGGGCAGGGCTATCGATTCGTCGAGCGCCCGCCGGTCAAGACGCGCGTGACCGACGAGCGGCTGCTCGAATTGGCGCGCCAGGGGTTTGCCGATTATCGCACGTCGCTGGCCGAAGAGCGGCGATGCTTGTTCGACCGTTACCAGTTGCACGACCTGGCCTGGCGCGTCGTGGGCATCGGCAGCGTCGGCACGCGCTGCCTTGTGGCGCTGTTCCTCTGCGACGATCGCAGCCCGCTGCTGTTGCAGGTGAAGGAAGCTCGCCCCTCGGTGTTCGAGGCGTACACCGGCCAGGGCCCGTTCGAAAACCATGGACAGCGCGTCGTCGTCGGTCAGCGGTTGACGCAATCCGCCAGCGATCTGTTTCTCGGTTGGGCACGCGTAGCGGGTCACGACTTCTACGTCCGCCAACTACGCGACATGAAATACTCCTTGCCTGTCGAATCGTTCAATGCCGTCGATTTGGAACACTACGCCCAAGCCTGTGGATGGACCTTGGCACGGGCCCATGCCACTTCGGGCGATCCGGCGATCATCAGTGGATATCTGGGAAACGGCGACAACTGCGACCGAGCGATGACCGAATTCGCCCAGCGTTATGCCGACCAGGTCGAGCGCGACCACGAAGCCCTGACGGCGGCCCATGCCGCGGGGCACATCGAGGCGATCATCGAAGCAGACGATTAGCAGCCCGTTGTAGCAATCAAAGGGCCGCTACCCTCGCGCTGTGTCCCATAGCGCCGATCCCCGGCATGCGGTACACTTTCGCGGCCCGCGATCGGAGGCTTGCCACGTGTCCTATTTCCGCAACCTGCCAGAAGTGCGAGCAGAAGGAACGATTGCATGACGAGCCAAGGCAATGCGGCCGATCGCGCTGGGCGACCGTCGCCCGCGGGCATTTGGATCATCCTGGGCGTAGTCCTGTTCTGCGCGGCATTTGCGTACCTGGCGTATCAAGCGGCCGAGGCGATGCTCGCGGCACTCGGTTCCGAACAATCGCGCGAAACGGCCGCGCGCCTCCGCAACTGGCTGGTCTTTGCCGCGCTCGCCGCCGGGATCACATTCGCCGGTCTCAAGTTCGCCTGCCAATCTGTTTATGGCCTGATCGAGGTGGTCGTGGCCGCCATCATGGCAGCCGAGCTGGCCAAGACCACGCTCGCTAAAGAACCCTTCGCCGCGCTGATGGGCCTGGTCGGGATCGCCTATATCGTGGTGCGCGGACTGGAAAACGCCAGCAAAGGCTATCTGGTGCTTCAGGAAAAGCAGCGCCGAGGCGAGGTGCTGTTTGGCCCGCTGCGCGAAAACCCGCCGACAGGCGCCACCGCCCCCTAGCAGGCAAGGTGGTGTTCGCACCTGGCCCATGACCTGCATGACAAGTTCAGCGGGGTCGAGCCCGAAAGTCGTGTTGCATCGTCAAGGGATGCATCAAACCGCCGCCGACCCACTCGGGACAAAACATGGTCCACACGTCTTGTAGTGCACCTTCAAGCGTCGCCGTATAGGGCATCCACCCGTAGCCTGCGTGGCCCCATTCGATACCCAACAGCGGTGTCACGAGCAGCGCGCCCCGCGGTTCGCCCTCTTCGTCGCCGGCATCGTCATAGCCAGCAATGACCACGCTGCGCAGCACCGACGTCGCAGGCGAGGATCTGAGCTCTGCTCTCGGTCGCAACTCGACCCGCGCCAAATCGGCGACGGCGACTAACGGGAATCCGGCTTGAAGAAACAGACGCACACCGTGCAGCCGCACCCAGGCATCCAGATCGTTCGCAGTTGGATGAAAATACACGAGCTGTGAAGGCCGTTCGCACGAGGCATATAGAAACGCTTCCTCGGGATCGTTGCGTAATCCGTCCGGTCCTCGCCGCTGCGGCAAGAGGCCATACTGGGCCGCGACCTTGAACATCGTGCGCAGCGAGATGGCCTCCTCGGGAGTTGCCGCGTAGCGGTCGGCAATCGATTGCAGGAACGCCGCCGAGTAGGCCTCGTCGACTTGCCGCACGCGGCGCTGAAAGTATTGAAACAGCGCCACCACGACCAGGGCCGCGGCCGAACATCGCCCGCCGTCAGGGTCGCTGAACCCGAGGAACGCGCGAAGGTCTACTTGCTCCGCCACCCCGGGCTGGTCGGTGCGCCAATGATTGCGTCGGGGCGGCAGTAGCGCTAACTGGGCTTCGACCGCGCTGGACTGCGCGTCGTAGTCGCGCGGATCGACCGGATCGCATAGGTGCCCACCGACTTCCTGCCAGTGATGTTGCGGCATATTCAACCACCCTTCACTCGGGTTGCTCGCCCAAAGAGCACTCGCGCCGGGCGACCATCCTCCTGAACAGATTGCGGCGCGCGTCGCCTACATTAGTAGCGACCCAAGTCCGGTCGCGACAGGGGCGCGAATGGGGCGCGGGCGCCCTGGGAACCATGCCGTGCAATCCGGATAGAGATTCCGGTCTTCCGACATCAACGGCCCACGATCGCACAAAACTCCCAGCGCACGCCTTCGCCACGGCCGTCGCCAAAGAATCGAACCAGTTGCACCTCGTGCTTCCGGTTCAGACTCTTGATCGTATCCGCCAGCCGGGCGCGAGGAGAAATATTGGGGGCTTGCGGCAGGGGATCATCGATCCGCAGCGGCCACCCCTCTTCTTCGAACGCGGCGAGGACCCGGTGTTGATTCTCCGCCGGCTCACGAAACCGTTTGATGAGCTGGCCGACGCACCACAGTTCGCGGAGTTCACAGTTGTAGTGCGGTCGCCGTTGCACGCGGCGACTGACCGTCGCCGTTCGCTTCGTGTGCAACTCCAAGGCCAACTGGACGCCGATGCTGGTCAATAACACAACGGCCTGTTTGCCCGAGAATAGTAGCGACAACAACACCTCGGGAGAGCCGTCTTCGTCGGTGTTCTCCACGGCGGTGCCAGCGAACTCACCTGAAACGCGGCTCGCGCGATGCCCGCCGATCCAGCGTTCGCGACACAAGAACCGCAAATCCGTATCGGTCACGCCGAGCGTCTTGACGTACTCCAAGGGCACACCGTATTCCCACCGGTCCACCTGCTCGAACTCGGCATACTCATGAGCCTTGAGCAGTTCCGCAAACAATCGCCGCAAAGCAGGCCGCTGGCGCAAGAGCTCGACGCCGGTCAGATTCCTCGCGTCCAACGACGCAATCGGCAGGGCGTTCGGCTGTCGAAGGGCATCGCGGGTAGATTCCGGGGTCGAATCATGATCGAACCCTGAATTCGGGCGCGGTGCCGCATTCGAACATCCCATTTCGACCCTCCTATGCGGTGAGGCTTCGATACGCTAACAACCGCGCAGGTGCAATGCAACGCGCTACAACACATTTCTTTCTGTATTCCGCCTCGTAACATTCTTCCCGCCTTAACGTGCCCGCCTTCCCGTGGCTTCCTAAGCGCACCCCGGCGGCGCCCGTAGTGCACCGCAGCATTCGCACGGAGAATCCGGCGACTTGGGCAGGCACTTGCCGAGCCCTTTCCCGTTTCCCGACTCGCGAAGGCGATTTCAGCCATGCCGACCACCCCGAGCTATCCCGGCGTCTACATCGAAGAGATTCCTAGTGGCGTGCGCACGATCGTGGGTGTCGCGACATCGATCACCGCCTTTGTCGGCCGCGCCCGTCGCGGGCCAACCGACGAGCCGACGATGATCCACAACTTCGGTGAGTTCGAGCGACAATTCGGTGGACTGTGGAGCGAAAGCAAGCTGGGATTCGCGGTACGGGATTTCTTTCTGAACGGTGGGTCGGACGCGCTGATCGTGCGGTTGTTTAACCCCAAGGACCCCCAACTCAAGCCGCAGGCCACCAAAGGAGCTGAGCTCGTTGCGGCAGCCGCCGAGAATGAAGCCAATCGCACAGGCGACACTCCACCCACCGCAGCTTCGGTCATTGCAAAAGCGAAAGACGCGATTCCCGATACAGCCGGCGTCGCGCACGACGCCGGCCAGCAAGTGTATGAAGCCATCAAGAACAACACTACGGAACCCGACGCCAAGAAAGTCGCCGCAGTGGCAAGAAACGCCGTAGGACCCGCCGTCACGAGCGCCTTGGACACAGCGTATACGAAGACGCATGCGGTGATTCAGGGAAAAGCTGCCGGCGTCGTAAAGTGGACCATGGAGGCGAAGTATCCGGGACAATGGGGCAACAAGTTGCGAGTGCGAGTCGACGATCTCGTCGCTCCGGCAGCGGCTGAACAGCTCAAGGTGACAAAAGAGGACTTGTTCAACCTCGAGATCCGGGACACAGAATCCGGTGCGGTTGAACGATTTCGGAACCTAACCGTTGTGGAAAGCCCTCGCCGAGTGGATCGTGTTTTGAAGGCCGAGTCGAACCTGATTCAGATGGAATGCCCGACAACCGTTCCCGAAAAGCACGCTCCGTATTCAGAGGCAGACCGCAAGAAACCCCTGTCCGAACTTCTTGAAATGGAAGAATACTGGGCCAGAAGTGATGGGTCGGCGGGTGATGGAGGACCGCTGGATGAGGCGACGATTCTCGCCGACCTCGACGCGAAATCAGGGCTGTACGCGCTGGAAAAGGCCGATCTGTTCAACCTGCTCTGCATTCCACCGTTTAACGTGACACAAGACAGTGTCACAAGGATCGAGCAAGAGCTTAAGCCCAAGGCTAGTTTTCATGATGCGGTTGCCAAGTACTGCCTGGATCGACGAGCCCTGTACTTAATTGACGCGCCGGACGACTGGGCGGATAAATCGACGGTAGTCAAAGATGTCGGCTCCTCATCCAGCACGATCGGTGCTCCTCACAGGAATGCTGCCGTTTTCTTCCCTCGACTGAGGCAGCCGAATCCGCTTCGCGAGAATCAGGCCGAAAGTTTCGTGCCCTGCGGCACGGTGGCTGGCGTTTTTGCTCGCACCGACGCCCAGCGCGGAGTTTGGAAGGCGCCGGCGGGATTGGATGCCTCGATACTCGGCGCTGTTGGCCTCACGGTTAACTTGACAGACGCTGAAAATGGAGAGCTCAATCCGCTGGGGGTGAATTGCCTGCGGACCATGCCCGGCGCGGGTCGCGTCATCTGGGGCTCACGCACACGTGTGGGCGACGACCGCCTGGCGAGCGAGTGGAAGTACATCCCCATCCGCCGGACGACGTTGTTTATCGAGGAGAGCCTGTACCGTGGCACGCAGTGGGTCGTATTTGAACCGAACGACGAACCGCTGTGGGCCCAAATCCGCCTGAACGTCGGCGCGTTCATGCACCGGCTCTTCCGGCAGGGCGCGTTTCAAGGACGCACGCCGCGCGAGGCGTACTTCGTCAAGTGCGACAACGAGACGAATCCGCAGACCGATATCAACCTCGGGATCGTCAACATCCACGTCGGCTTCGCGCCGCTCAGGCCGGCCGAGTTCGTGATCATCAAGATTCAGCAAATGGCCGGACAAATCGAGACCGGCTAGCGCACGGCGTTCGCGCCGCTTGAGATCATCTGCACCTTCCACTTCGCTCCCAGAGGGATTCATTGGCCATGGCCACGTTTACGAAGAACGGCGAACGCGTCGACCCGTACAAGAATTTCAAGTTCCGCGTCTACTTTGGGCGAGACACGAAGCCGGTCGCCGGCGTCTCGAAGATTGGCAGTCTGAAGCGCACGACCGAGGTTGTCTCGCACCGCGAGGGCGGCGATCCGAGCACGTCGCACAAGAGTCCCGGCCGGACCGAATACGACGCCATCATGCTCGAACGAGGTGTCACTCACGATCGCGGATTTGACGATTGGGCCAATCTCATCTGGAAGGTCCGTACGCAGCCCGGCGGCGAAGTCTCGCTCAAGGACTTTCGCCGCGACATCCGCATTGTGCTCTTGAACGAAAACGGCGACGAAGCGCTGGCCTACAACGTCTACCGCTGTTGGGTCTCGGAATACCAGGCCCTGCCCGAACTCGACGCCAACGCGAACGCCATCGCGATCCAAAGCATCAAGTTGGAAAACGAAGGTTGGGAGATCGACGCGGAACTGCCCGAACCCGACGAACGCGGCTCGGCGTAAGGAGCCGCGTGCATGTTGCGGGCGGATTTGACGGAACACGATTGGTTGCGGATTTGGGAACGGGCCTACGGACGTCGGCCTTACGAGTTTGCGGTGACGTTGCTGGCTGCAGCGTTCGAAGGCGCCGCGAGCGACGACGTTTGGCAATGGCCCCTGGGCCTGCGCGATGCCTGGGTTCTGCGTGCACGCCGGGCGTTGTTGGGCGATGCGTTGGTCGTCACGGGTCCGTGTCCGGAATGCGGCGAGGTCTTTCAAATCGAGCTGAGTACCGGTGACATGATCGCGACGCTGAACGAACCCGAGGACCGATTGATCGAGCATCGCGAGGGTGCGTGGCACCTCGCCGCGCGAATGCTCAACAGCCGCGACGTGCAAATGGTCGCCGCGCTCGCCGCAGACCTTCGGCCCAACGAACTGCTGAATCGCTGCATCGTCTCCGTCTCGCGCAACGGATTGCCTGCCACGATCTCCGAGGTTCCCGAGGATGTCCGTGAAAAACTCATTGGGCAATTGGAGCAGGCCGATCCCGGCGCGGAGATTCGCCTCGACGTCGAGTGCCCGGGCTGCCAAGTGCGTCGGAGTTTCTTGCTCGACGTGGCGCAAGTGTTTTGGCTGGAGTTGAACCACTGGGCGCAACGGCTGCTGGCCGAGGTCCACGTCCTGGCACAAGCATACGGCTGGACCGAGCCTGAGATCGTGGCGCTCGGTCCGTGGCGGCGCGGCGTCTACCTGGAAATGGTGCGATCGTGAGCGGATTCCTCGAGCGACTCGCCGAACGCAATCTGGGTGAAGCTGCAGTGCAGCTGGTTCCCCAGACGCCGCTGCGATTTGAGCCGCGCGAGTCAACTCGGGGACTCCCGCCGGCCGAACCGGCCGTGGAATCGCTCGAATCAACCGCAACGATTTCACCAGCTCACGAAGCCTCACCAGAGCCGCGGCGGCATTTCTCGCAACGATCCCGGCCAGCGGAGGTCGGGCCTCGTTTCGTGCCAAGCCCCATCGCGGCCACGCCGGCGGAAGTGCGCGCGCCGGCCAGGCCGCCGATGTCCGTCGAGCCAGACCGCTACGGGTCGGAACGGCAATCGGACCACCGGCTGCGCAACAACGCCGAATTCATCCCGACAGTTCGCACCGCGAACGACGCGACGCCGCCGGCAGTGTCGCCGACGATCGAGAAGATCCTTGTCGAGCGGCACTTCGACGCAGCGCTAACCGTACCTCGCGTGCCGGCCGCCCCGGATCGCGAGCTGCACGGCGATCGCGATTTGCGGCCGCATCCCGTCGTTCCATCGATCAGGCTGCCGAGCCAACCGCTTGCAGCGCGAGGGTCGGCGCTCGGCGAGTCGCGCGAGCCAGCGCCGCAGACACAGCCGCCGATAGTTCCGCCGAAGATCGACGTCGAGCCGGCCCGACAAGCGCTGTCGGTGGAGCCCACGATCGAGATTCGCATCGGCCGCCTGGAAGTTCGGGGACACCTGCCCGAACGCAAGCCGGCCCCGGCGGCTCCGCCATCTGCCCCTGGTCGCGGAACTGCGACCTTGGATGACTACATGCGCCGCAGGCAAGGAGGCCGGCGATGAGCAATGCCCTGGCGATTGCGTCGGTGACCGCCACGTTGCGCCACCGGTTGCAAAGTGCGGTGCAACAACTCGCGAACGTCACCGTTTCAGTGCAGCCGCCCAACCAGATCACGGGACCCGATCTGCGCAATCGCCTCAACTTGTACCTGTATCAAACGGCTCCCAGCGCCGCTTGGCGCAATGAGAATTTGCCCGGTACGACGAAAGCGGGAGAGCGGGGGCATCCGCCGCTGGCGATCAACTTGTACTACTTGTTGACCGCCTACGGCGAAGACGGCATCGACGCGGACATCTCGGCGCATCAACTGTTGGGTGCAGGCATGCGTGTCCTGCACGATACACCCCAGTTGCGCGAAGCCGATATCGCCCAGGCGGCGACTCTGTTGGCGCCGCCGCTTTCCCAGGATCTCGATCGCCAGGTGGAGCGCGTCAAGTTGACGCCCGTCACGCTCAGCGTCGAAGAGATGTCAAAGCTCTGGTCGACGTTTCAAGCGCCGTATCGCATCTCGGCGGCCTATGAAGCGTCGGTCGTCTTGATCGAAAGCCAACGCCCGCCGCGAGCCGCCCTGCCGGTCTTGCGCCGCGGGGCGGCCGACAGCGGCGTGGACATGTCGGCCGGTTTTGGGCCCGTGCTGCAGGCTGTCGAGTACCGCCCTGATCCTCTGGCCCCGCTCATGCCATCGGCGGTGCCTGGCGAGCAGATCACGATCATCGGGAGCGATCTGTCGAGCGAGTCGATCGAGGTCCTCGTGCGCGACCCGCACCGACGTCCGACTTTGGCCGATCCCGAGGGCGACGTTGTCGCGCGGCTCGTGGCCGACTCCACCGCCTCGACCGCCACGCGGATGGTCGTTCCGTTAACCCGCGACGGGATCGATTGGATGACCGGAATCTTCCAATTGGAATTGGCCCAGCGCGAGCCCGCGACGATCGAGCCGGGTCAGCCCGACGCCGAGGGTGCCACGCGCCTGCGCACACTCGGCAACCCGTTGCCGCTGTTGATCAGTCCCGTGATCGCGCGAGACAGCTCCAACCGGCCGTTGATCACGCAGCTTGTCGACGACGGCCAGCGACGCCTGGAGGTGACGCTGGTCGACTCAATTCCTCCGCGTCATCAGGCATCGCTCGTCTTGACGGCCGCAGTCGGCAATGCGGCGTATCAGCTGCCGCGGCTGCCTGGGATTGCCGAGCTCGCGGAATCGAATCCGCGCTTCGACATTTCGCGCGTTCCACCCGGGGAGTATTGGGTACGACTGCGCGTCGACGGCGCCGACAGCCGGCTGTTTACCAAGGTCGAAACCAACGTGGGGGGACGCAAGAGTTCCGTTTGGGGTTTCGACCGTAAGTTCATCCTGGGGATTGTCTGAGATGCACGCCAACCGTCGCTGGCATCAGACGAACGATCGATACCTTGCCGCGCAGCTGGCCGAGCTACGCGAGGCTCTCGAGCGTTTGGCGAAAATGAACGACGTGCCAGAGCAAGGGGAAGCTCCCGTTGCGAAGCCCAAGCGTGTGCGCCCCAGCACGGCTGCACCCGGCGCGCCCTCGACCATCGCATCGTCCCCACCGCCGGCGTTGGAATTGCTCGCGGAGCGTTACGGTCTGACCGACTTCGAACGTCGCTTGCTCTTGCTCGCGGCGGCGACCGAGCTTGATTTCGGCGTGGCCCGCGCCTGTGCGGCGGCTCACGGTTCGCCGGAGCGACCGTATGCGACCTTTGCGCTGGCCATCAACGCCCTGCCAGGCGCGAGCTGGGAGGCGCTGGCACCGTTTGGCAATCTGCGTCGAGCCCGCCTCCTCGAAGTCGAACAACGTGGCGCGCAACCGCTGATGCAATCGCGGCTGTACGTCGATCACCGCATCGCGTCGTTCCTCAAGGGCGTGAACTACCTGGACGAGCGTTGGAACCTGCTGATCGAGCGGATCGAACCGCGCTGCGAGGTTCTCCCGCCGTCGCAGCAGGCTCTGGTCCAGCGCGTCGTGGCCACGATGTCCGCTGCGGAACCCGCCACCGGATCGCAAACCTGGACGCTGTTAGGACACGATACGACGACGAAACGCGAGCTGGCGGCTCACGTGGCGCAGCGCTTGGGCCTGCAGCTATGCCGCGTCGCGGCGACGGCGCTCCCGCACGATCTCGTCGAGCTCGATGCGCTGGGCCGATTGTGGCAACGCGAGGCGACGCTGTTGCCTCTCGCCCTCTATCTCGACCGCTTTGAGACGGAGCCGGCAACCTGCGAGGCCTCGGCCGAGTGGTTCGTTCGCCGCGTGGGTGGGTTGGTGTTTTGCGACTTGCCTCACGAATACTCCGGCACGTTCGAAACCGCTCTCCCCCTTGATGTGAGTAAGCCCACGGCGGCCGAGCAGGCCGAGGCCTGGCGGTCGGCGTTGGGCGAAGACCACGCGGAGACCGCCCGCGTGCTGGCGGGCCACTTCAACCTGAGCCTCCCTGTTCTGGAGGGGATCGCCGCCGCCGCGCCCACCGAGGATGAGACCGCGGCGGCACTTTGGGAAGCGTGCAAATGCCACACGCGTCCACAGCTCGATTCGTTGGCGCAGCGGATCGAGATCAAGGTCACGCTCGACGACTTGGTGCTACCCGAGGAACAATCGGCCCTGTTGCGGCAGATCATCGACCAGGTGCGGCATCGCGGGCGCGTGCTGGACGAATGGGGCTTTCGCGCCAAGCTCAACCGCGGTTTCGGCGTCACGGCCTTGTTCGCAGGTGATAGCGGTACGGGAAAAACGATGGCCGCCGAAGCCATCGCGTCGGCGCTGCGCCTGGATCTTTACCGCGTCGATCTGTCCAGCGTCATCAACAAGTACATCGGCGAGACCGAGAAGAACCTGCGCCGATTGTTCGATGCGGCCGACGACGGCGGCGCGGTTTTGTTGTTCGACGAGGCCGACGCCCTCTTCGGGAAGCGGACGGAAACTAAAGACGCGCACGACCGCTATGCCAATCTCGAAGTGAACTATCTGCTGCAGCGGATGGAGAGCTACCGAGGACTCGCCGTGTTGGCGACGAATTCCAAGGGCTCGCTCGATCACGCGTTTCGACGGCGGCTGCGATTCATCGTCGATTTCCCCTTCCCCGAGGCTGCCCAACGGCAGCGCATTTGGAAACACATCTTCCCGGTTGACGCACCCCTGGCTGCTGTGGATCTGAGTCTCTTGGCGCGCGTGCCTGTGGCCGGAGGCAGCATCCAGAATATCGCGCTCAATGCGGCGTACGCCTCGGCGATGTCCGGTACGGTCGATTGGGACCGGATTGTCGCGGCCACGCGCGAGGAGCTACGCAAATCCAACAAGCCGGTGACGCTCGCCGACCTGCCGGTGGAACGGTCTTGGGAGAGCGCGTCATGAAACTCCGGTTGCAGATCGACGAACTCGTCTGGCGCGATGTTCCCCCGCGCTGGCGAGATGCCCAGGCCCTGCGCACGGCCCTGGCAGCGGCGCTGCACGAGCGGCTCCCGAGTGCGGCGCCGACGCTGCAATCGAGCACCAACGAGATGGCCCGTGTGGACAGCGCTCTTTCCTGGCCAGACATCGCCGGTCAGATCGCAGAGCGAATTCTGAGCGTTCCGTCCGCCGACTTGGCCAGCAAGGTCCTCTCATGAGCCAGATCAGCCCACGACTGATTAAGGGTGGACTCGTCCTGCTCGATCCGAGCAGCGGGGCGACGCTGCGCGTGATTCCCCTGCAATACAATCCCCAGACGGTTTCACGCTCTCTAGCGCCCCAGTCGGTCGAGGCGACCGGGGGCGATCGCTCGCAGGCCCTGCGACTGACTGGGCCCCCGATAGAAACCATTCGCCTCGAGGCCGAGCTCGACGCGACCGATCGCCTCGAAACGCCCGACCAGAACCGCAACACGGTGGAATTCGGCCTGTTTCCCGACCTCGCGGCGTTGGAACTCATCGTCTATCCGACCACTGCGCAGCTCAAGGAGAACGACGGCCGCGCGAAAGCGGGGATGCTCGAAATCACGCCCCTCGAGGCGCCGTTGACCGTCTTCGTCTGGAGCAAGTCGCGCGTCATGCCGGTCCGGATCACCGAGCTGAGCATCGAAGAGGAGTTCTTCGATACGCAGCTCAATCCGATTCGCGCGCGGGTCAGCCTATCGCTGCGCGTGCTCAGCGTGAACGACCTGGGCTTTCGTCATCGTGGCTCGGGTCTGTACTTGTTGTACCAGGGTGAGCGCGAACGGCTGGCGGCACTATCCGCCGGCGGGCGACTGAGCGACCTGGGCATCGAAAGGATTCCTCTATGATCGCCCCTCTCCGTTCCGGCCAGACGCCGGGGATCGATCCGCGGCAGGTGCTGCCCGCGCCGACGGCGCTCGAGGCCTCGGCCTTCGTGCCAACGAGTCGATATCACGGGTTGCCAATTCGCTGCCACGTCGACGAGTCAGGCCGCCAGGTGGCCTATGTCGAGCGACGCCTGCTCCCGCCACCCGAGGCGATGGCTGAACTGCGCGAGCATCGCGTCGTGCAAGGCGATCGTTTGGACTTGCTGGCGCATCGCTACTTGGGCGATCCGGAACAGTTCTGGCGGCTGTGCGATGCGAACGGCGCGATGCGTCCAGACGACTTGGTTCACGAAGTCGGCCGTCCGTTGCGCGTAACCCTGCCCGAAGGAATCCCCGGAGCTCCGACGCGTGCTTAAGGGTATGCACCTCACTTTGATGATTGGCCCCGCCGTACCGCGTCCCGTGCCGAGCGACGTGATCGAGGCGTTGCGCCGCGTTGAAGTGACCAGTAGCGAACGGGGTCCGGACGCGTTTCGCCTGGAGTTTTCCATCGGCCCGCGCTCGCCCTTGCAATCGTTGTTTCTATTGTCCGGTGGCGCGCCGATCCCGGCCATCCGCGTGATGCTCATGGTCACGCTCAATGGCTCGCCGCAGGTCTTGATCGATGGTTTCATGACCGACCATCAGATGCAGCCCGAGGCCGACGGGCGCTCGACCTTGGTCGTAACGGGCGAAGACCTGACGGTCATCATGGGCTACAAGCAATTCAGCGGGCTGCCGTTTCCGGCGATGCCGTCGTTCTTACGCGTCTCGTTCATCCTGGCGAAATACGCCGCCCTGGGGATTCAGCCGCGGGTCGTGCCTACGTTGTCGTCGATCTTCCCCAACCCGCTCGACAAGATTCCCCGCCAGGAAGGCACCGACCTGGAATACATCCGACTGCTCGCGGAACGAGCAGGCTATGTGTTCTATCTCGAGCCCGGCAACTCGCCGGGGTCGAGCATTGCGTATTGGGGACCGGCGGTGCGCAGCGGCGCTCCGCAACCGCCGCTCTCGGCCAACCACGACGCGGACACGAACGTCGAGTCGATTCGTTTCAGTTTCAACAACGAGCGAAAGGTGATGCCCGTCGCCTGGGTCCAGGAGCCGTTCAGCAAGATGACGTTGCCCGTTCCGCTGGGCGACATCAATCCGTTAAGCCCTCGCCTGGGCCAACTGATTCCGGTTCCCAAGCAAGTTCGCGCCCTCCGCGAAACGGCCAAATTTTCGCTCGTCGAAGCCGCCGAACTGGCACTCGCCGCGGCCTCCAAGACGTCGCAGGTTGTCACTGCGCAGGGCAGCCTGGACGTGCTGCGTTACGGCCGCATTCTCGCAGCGCGCCGCCTGGTCAGCGTGCGCGGCGCGGGCAACGCCTACAACGGCTTGTACTACGTCGAGCGCGTCACGCATCGCATAGCGAGCGGCGAGTACAAGCAGGACTTCGAACTGAGCCGCAACGGCCTCGTCACAACCGTTAACAGGGTATCTGCATGAACGTAGCCGACGCGATCGAAGACCTCCTGACGCCCCGCAATCGCTACTACGGCAAGTACAAGGGCGTCGTCGTCAATCAGAGCGACCCCAAAGGCATGGGGCGGATTCAGGTCCTGGTTCCCGACGTGTCGGCCACGGCCATTTCAAGCTGGGCCTTGCCGTGCTTGCCTTGGGCGGGGCGGCAGTTCGGGTTCTTTACGGTCCCGTTGCCCGGCTCGTCGGTGTGGATCGAGTTCGAACAGGGCGACCCGGATTATCCCATCTGGGTCGGCTGCTTCTGGGAAACATCGGCCGAGATGCCTTCGTGCGCGCGGAGCACTCCCGCCCAGATCCCCAGCCTGACAGTGCAGACCCCGCTGCAACACTCGATCCAGATCAGCGATTTGCCGGGGCCAACCGGTGGGATCCAGTTGCGCACGCCGCTCGGAGCGAAGATCGTCGTGACGAACGAACTGATCGAAATCTCCAACGGCACGAACGCCTCGATCAAGCTGGTCGGCCCCACCGTGTCGATCAATGGCACGGCCCTGACGGTTACCTGAGAACGATTCGATGCCCGGATTCCTGCTCCATCAAGGTGCGACGGTGATGTGCAGCCACGGCGGCCAGGCGACGCCGACCGTGCCGCAGCCGCGCGTCCTCGTGTCGAATCAGCCGATCACGACCATGCCCAACCCCTATATCGTCGCCGGTTGTCCAATCGCGCCTTCGCCAATCTGTGTGACGGCAACCTGGACGGTCGCCGCCACGCGGGTGACCAGCGGCGGCGTTCCCGTGCTGCTGTTCGACAGCCAGGCCACCACGAACAACGGGGCCCCGCTGCAAATCCTGGTCACGCAGATGCGCGTCAAAGGCACTTAACGCACCGGCAAGCGACACCTCGACGGCTGCTATGTCACTGCAGATTCAATACCCCTGGGATTTCGACGCGCGGGGCCGCACGGCCACCAGCAGCGAGGCTCGGCACATTTTCGAGATGGTCGAACAATTGCTGATGACCTCACCCGGCGAACGCGTCAATCGACCTGACTTCGGCGGTGGTGCGCTGCAGCTGGTCTTTGCGCCGAACAGTGATCAACTCGCTGCGGCCTTGCCCGTCAATCTGCAGGCCTCGATTCAACGGTGGCTGGGCGACATCCTGGCATTGGAGAAACTCGAAGTCTCGCACGATGACTCGACCTTGTTGGTCGACTTGATCTATACGGTGTTGCGGACGGGCGAACAACGGCGCGAAACCATCGCACGGAGGAACGTCTCATGACGAACCTCGCCGTGGCTTGCCTGCCGCGAGTCGACGCCTCGCAGCCCATTCGCTGCGACAACGGCATCGACTATGTCTGCGTCTCGTCGCAGGCCGGTCAGGATGCAAAGACGACGTTTTCAATCGCGGTGCACTTGTTCGACGCTCCGCCGGAAACGTCCGAGCACATCGTCGAGTTGCTCAATGCCGAAGATTGCCAGATCGCTTGCGCCGTCTGTGGCACGCAGGCTGATTCGGGCAGCGTCGTAATTCTCAAATGCGAGCTGGAGCCGGCGTGCGTCCAGGACCCCCATCGCGTCCGCATCCGCACCAGGTGCTGTTCGACTGCTCCGGGCAGTGATCCGCAACCGCAGGCCTGCCCCGCGCGCTGCGAGATTCAAGTTCCCAGCGGCTTCCATCCGCGGGCGGTCGAGGCCGAGGTCTGGCTGAATGGCCAGCCGATCGTGGATGTCGACGTCGCCGCACATCCTCCGGTGCCTGCGCCCACGCACCCCGAGCCGCAACTCAATTACCTCGCCAAGGACTATGCCTCGTTCCGCCAGCTGATTCTCGACCGGCTCGCCGTCACGATGCCAGATTGGCGCGAACGGCATGTGTCCGACATCGGGGTCGTGCTCGCGGAAGTCTTCGCTTACGTGGGCGACCGGCTCAGCTATTACCAGGACGCCGTCGCCACGGAAGCCTATTTGGGTACTGCGCGTCAGCGGATCTCGGTCCGCCGGCACGCGCGCCTGGTCGACTATCGCATGCACGAAGGCTGCAGTGCGCGGACCCTCGTGCGAATCAAAGTGAGCGGCGACACAACCTTGAAGCAAGGTGATGTCTTCTTCACGACCGAGATCGCCGGACTTCCGCCCCACCAGGCAATCTCGGCCGTACTGAAAGATTTCGAACTTCCACGCGACTGGGAAGAAACCGCCGAGGCCTTCGAACCGATCGATCTGCCCCGGCCCTGCGCAGCGCAGCCTGCCGCGCCACGGCAACCCTTTTATCACCACTCGCTGTGTGGTCGACAAGCCGCGCCGCCCGCCAGCGGCGCCCAGCACATCCAACTCTACCAGCGACACAACACGATTCACTTCTGGTACGACAAGGACGCCGATCAGGCCTGGCTGCCCCCCGGCGCTACGTGCGCCTATCTCTGCAACGACCCGTGCACGCTGCAACTCAAGGTCGGCGATCTCTTGGTGTTCGCTGAAGTTCTTGGCCCGCTTACCGGGGAAAAGTGTGATGCTAACCCGATGCATCGTCAGGCCGTGCGGTTGACGCACGTCGGTCCCTGCGGCACGCATCCGCTGCGGATCGAGTGGTCTCGCGAAGATGCCCTACGGCAGCCGTTTTGCCTGCGTGCCCGCAAGGCCGTCGCCGGCTGCGCACCGGTCAACGACATCACGGTAGCCTGGGGCAACATCGTGCTGGTCGATCACGGTCATCGGGTCGACTGGGAGCCACTCGGCATCGTCGCTCAACGTCCCGACCCTGGCGGTTGCAGCCCGGACGCCCTGGCCGACGTTGCGACGATCGACGCGTATCCGTTTCGCGCAGTACTGCAAAGAGCGAATCTGGTGCACTCGGCGCCGCCCCAGGCTGGCGATTCTGCCAGCGACTTGCTGATCCCCAACCTGGACGAGGCCCTTGCCGCGGTCGACATCTTAGAACTTCCGCTGCCGTTACGGGCCGCCTTGTGCTGCGTGCTCGAGAACTGCGACGACATGCGCAAGGTGCCCGCTTGGCTTGCTGATGGGAAACAGGTCACCTTCAAGGGCGAACCGCAGTTCGGCAGTTTCCTGCCGACTCTGATCGAGGCCATCTCCGGTATTTTGCCGCGTCATGCCTTGGGCTCGTTTGATGGCGACCCGGACAAGGCGTGGAATCAGATAACTTGTTTGACCGACGACGCCATGCGCGCCGCGATCTTCGACGCGCTGCGTTGGTATCCCGTGTACGACCTCTTGCGCTCGGCTGCCGATGACCGGCAGGTGGTCGTCGAGATCGACGACCTAGGGCGCGCTCACTTGCGGTTTGGCGACGATGCCCTGGGCCGTCAGCCTGCCGTCGAATCGGAGTTCTTCGCCCGATATCGCATCGGCGGCGGCGTGCGCGGAAATATCGGCGCCGAGCGCATTCGTCACCTCGTGATCCGCAACGATACAGACGCGTCCCAAGTCTGCAAAGTGACCAACCCGTTGCCGGCCCTGGGTGGCACCAACCCCGAGTCGACGATGGCCGTGAAGCTACGAGCGCCGACGGCGTATCGCGAGCGCAAACAGCGTGCGATCGCCGCCGAAGACTATGCCGGCCTCGTCCGCGAGCGGTTTGCCGAACAGGTGCAGAGCGTGGCCGTCTCTCTGGAGCATGTCGGCACCCATTGGCTGGCCCGCGTGGTCCTCGATCCTCGGGCCAACCTGACCGAGTCGCACGGAGACTTGAAGCAGCGGGTCCGTGATTTCCTGAATCCATTGCGGCGCTTGGGCCATCGCATTTCGGTCGCAATAGCCAGCCGGGTGTTCCTGGTCCTCGACGCCGCGGCGTGCGTCCGGCCCGACGTGCTGCGTGGGCCGCTGCGCCGCGCGCTGCTCGATTTGTTCAGCGACCAGGAGCTGGCCGATGGTTCGCTCGGTTTGTTCCACCCCGATCGCTTGCGCATCGGCGAATCGCTCTATGTGAGCGATTTGACCATTGCGGCCATGCAGCTTCCGGGAGTCGAGAACTTCTTCATCAATTACCTCGCGCGGCAGGACCAACCCCAAGTCAACGCCACGGGCGACGGCTTGCTGATGCTGGGTCCTGGCGAGCTGTTCGCCGTACAGCCGCATCGCGTCGGCCTGACGATCGAAGTGCGAGGAGGACGCTGACCATGCCGCGACTCATCCCTTGCACCGGCGTGCAACGACTGACGCCGCGCGACCTGACCAACCCACCGCACCGGAGTTCTCTGCGGTACCGGATGGGCACGCATGCCGCGTTTCTCGACACGATGCTCGCGCGGCTGAGTCTGTTCGATGCCGCCAGCGACCCGGGCCGGGCAGGCGCCGAAGCTCCGGACGATCCGGCCCAGCTGGCAACCATTCTCCGCACGCGCTTGACGACCCGAGATCCGGACGATCCGAGCTTGGCGCTCCTCGACGCCTGGGCCGCGGTGGCCGACGTCCTGGCGTTTTATCAGGAACGGATTGCGAACGAGGGGTTCCTGCGGACCGCCCAGCACCTCCGTTCGCTGTCCGAATTGAGCCGGTTGGTCGGCTACGAACCGCGGCCGGGCGTCGCAGCCCGGGTCCACCTGGCGTTCGAAGTCGATACGCCGCCGGAGATTCCAGGCTTACCTTCGCAAGGCCCCTCGGCGTTCACGCCCCGCGAGGTCCTGATCCCGCGCGGCACTGCCGTCAAGAGCACGCCGCGCCCCGGCACGTCGCAATTGCCACAAGTCTTCGAGACGACCGACGATCTCGTGGCCCGACCTGAATGGAACGGCTTGCGTCCGCGGCTCACGCGGGCGATGGACCTGCGATCCCAGAATCTGTCGAACATCGAACAGCTGTATTTCCAAGGCGTTGGCCTCGGACTGAAGCCCAACGACATGCTCCTGATCGTGCCGGAACTCAATGACCAAGAACCGAACTCCAACCGCGACTCCTTGGCGCCGGTCGCGACAACTGACCGCGCCAGTCCCGAGGCGTTCTCGATCACCTCGGTCGAAGAGCAGCCGGAAGCGCAGTTGACCGTCGTAGAAGTGCACAATCCCTTCAGCCCACTGTCGCTGGCGCGAGTCGTCGCGCCGCCTCTGCTGGCCATCGCCGACGCCCTCGCCAGAAACAATTACATGCCGCCTGACGAGCTCCCGAAGTTGCGGCGGTCTCTATTGCAATTGCTACCGACGCCGGTCGGCATTGCGCGCCCGACGTGCCTCGCGACGCTCGACGGAAACTTGCGTCTTCTCCCGTGCACACTCGCAGGCCCACCTAAGGCCAATGAACCTCTAGCACTTCCCGTTCTTCGGGCTGCACACGAAGCGCGGAAGGCGATTGTCGAGGCCTTCACGAAGATCGCGCCGGCACCAGAATCCCCTCCATCCGCTCTCACGGCAGCGAGTAGCGATGTCGCGAAAGCACACCGGGTGTTTTTTGAAACCTTCGACACACTGTTCCGCACCATCACCGATCCGCAACAGACATCTGCTTTTGACGTAGCCGCCACGAAGGCCAACGCCGCGCACGCCAACGCGGCGCATGTTCTATTTCAGATCGCCCGCCAGGACACGGCCGCCCCGTGGCTGTTCACACTCCGAGCCGACGAGCTCGCCCGCGCCGACAAGCCGTTCGAGCATGTCGCCGTCGTGCGCGGCGCCACGTCCACCGATCCCGTGTCGATCGATTTCGCCTTTGTCGTGGGCGCACTCGCCGCGACCTCGGCCGGCGAGCCCCTGGCTTCGGTAGATCCTTCCGGAGTGCAAAGCACGCTTGCTGCACTCGCTTTTCCCACGAACGAAAACAGCGTCGAACAACCGTACTACGTTCGGATCCACTGCGCCTCCTCCAACGGCAACGGCGTTTCGTATGCAATGACGCGTCACCAACACCCAGCCAATGCCGTTGATCCACCGAAGGGATATCCCCTGCAGTGCAATTTCATCGTTGCTCCGAGTGATTCCAATAATGACTTTCTGCGCGATCTCGAGTTTTCAACCGACTCCGGAGAGTACCAGGCCAAGAAAGTCGTCGTCACGCGCCTGAACGGCACCGCCACGCTCGCCACGACCGCCACCGGCTGGACGCTTGCGACAAGCCCAGCGGCCTCAGCTTCACCAAACACCTGGACATTTACGGACAACGACGGCGCAAGCGCAAGAGGACTCATCAACAGCCTCAAGATGACGCTTCCTGTCACTGACATATCGACCTTCCAGGTCACGTTTCACACGGACACCGAACCCACCAGCGCGATACTCGTTACGCACTTACCCACCTCACGGTTCCGCCTGTATCCACAACATCTTCTCACGCTTCTTAAGAACACCGACGTTAACTCGTTGCAGGAAGCGCTGGCACAGTTACAGAAAGGACTGACCTCCGAGTCGCAACAGATTGCCGCGTTGCTGGAAAAGGCAAAGTCCGCGGAGACCGATGCGCAGCTGGCCGGAGCGGAGCGCCTGGCCAGGTTGCGCGATCTCTTGCATGGCACCAAGCAGATCATCGCGACACTCACCGGTCAGCAGGAGCCAGCAGCCTGGATCGGCGAGAATCCCAGTTCGTTAGAGGCAGTGCGCGCTAAGCTCCAGGAAACAGTCCAGTCACTGACATCCGCCTTGAGTTCGGCACCACCGCTGTTGCTGAAGGCGCTTGCGCTCAGTGAATTAACGATTCCCGATGATGTTGCCAGCGACGACAAGAAGAAGCAGCTTGCATCGGCTCTCGATTTGTTTGTCACGCGCACCTTGCGCGTCAAGGACGACCTGGATCAGCTCCTGGGCGTCTACGCGCTTTCAGCTCAGACAATTCGCAGTGAACTGGCCCATCGCACCTCGGCCATCACATCACCGCTGCGACGACTGCTCGATGACGACACGCTCAAGGTTGCGGCCTGGGCGGACAAGGTCCAGGCATTGCGCGACAGCCTTAAGAATCTCGCGGATTCCAACGCTTGCACTCGCGATGACACTGACGTGCTGGCGAAAGTCGGTGACAGCGCAGAAGGGCTCGCGAAGGCGATTATCCCAGGACAGTCGCCGGCGTCGGACGCCCTAAGCACCGCGCAGCGGCGACTGCTGGGCTTCGTCAGCCGCGTACGTGCGCCCTCACAGCAGCCGGAACTGAACGCGGGTCAATCGATCGGCGGCGAGTTGAACCAGGCCGTGGCGGACTTGCGGGCCGCGTTACGGCCAGGGAGCGCTGCGACGGTCAACGACGATCAGATCGTGGCGCTGCTCCGGGACAAGACCTATCTGCTGCCGCAAGTGGCCTCGAGCCTGACGGCCGACGAGGGTCGCGTGCTGCGCGCCGCGCTGGCGCAGCACAGACAGGGAGCGAACTCCCCACCGCGGGTCTACGTCTTTCGCGAACAAGCGCCGCTGTTCGGCTGGAACAAGCCCGCACCCTTCGTCACCGAAAAGGACGGTGAGCACTGCCCTGACACTCTGCACGTCAGTCCGGGACCCGGCGACAACGACGTTGAGACGGACAATCGCGTCTTCCTGGATGGCGGTCACCCCGCCGTAGTGCCAGGCTCCCATCTACTCATCCGGCAGATCGATGGCAACGATCAGATTGTGGAAGTGCTCCAGGCCAAGGTACGGCCGAGAACGCAGTACTGCATCAGCAATCAATGCACCGAAGTCGAGGTGAGCCCCAGTTGGTGGCATCCAACCGCGCCCTTGTCCGAAGGCACGTATCATCTTCCCAATGAGGACGCAGCGAAGCTAGAAGCAGACCTGAAAAAGGCTCATTTTCAAGTAACGACAGAAGCCGACGGTTCGGCGAACACGATTGTAAAGATCTCGTTCAATAGTCCAGCCGACCAAATCAATGTCTTAAGAACCTCGCTCGCCTTCTGCTCGCCCGCGCTGCTCCCGCTGGCCGAAGCAACCGATCGCGAAACGATCAGGGATCCGAACTCGCCGGACCCGAGTCGCGCCATCGAGCTCGACCGGATCGCTCTCGATCTGTCGTTGGGTCAAGGAGTGATCGTCGAATTCGCGGGACGGCAGTTGCTGCCGGCGGGCGACGACGTGCAACGCGTGTTCGCCAGAATTGAACAGCTCACGCATATCGGGCCGAGATATTTCGGCGATCGATTTACGACGCGCCTGGTGCTCGATCGCTCGCTGCCTGCGAACTATAGCCTCGAGACGGTGCGCATCTACGCCAATGTCGTCGAGGCCACGCACGGCGAGACCGTACACGAGATTCTCGGCAGCGGCGACGGCGATCAGGCGTTCCAGGCCTTTGCGCTGAAAAAGCCGCCGCTGACGTACGTGCCCTCGCGGCTCGATCGGGGCGCCGTCACCGATCTGGAGGTCCGCGTCAACGACGTGCGCTGGGATCGTCGCCACCGACTCGACGACCCCCAGCAGGCACCGCCGCATTACACCCTCCGCCACGATGCCGACGGCAACGCCAAGATCATCTTCGGCGACGGACGCTCCGGCTATCGACTGCCGTCGGGCATGGAGAACGTGCAGGCGCTCTATCGTTCGGGCATCGGCGCCGCTGGCAATGCCGAACCCGGCCAGATCGATCAGCTGGTCAACGCGCCCTTGGGTGTGCGGGGCGTCACGAATCCTTTGCGCGGTGACGGTGGCGCCGATCCCGACGGCCCGCTGGACATCCGCGACCGGGTTCCGCTCATGAGTCGGGCCCTCGACCGGCTGATCTCGGCCCAGGACTTTGCCGATTTTGCCCTGTCCTTTGCGGGCGTGGGCAAGGCCAGCGCCAAGCTGATCGGCACAAAGGTCTTTGTGAGCGTCGCCGGTACGACGCCCGAAGCGCTCGTGCCCGACTCGCTGATTCTCCGCAACCTTCGCGAGGCGTTTCAGCAGAATGGCCCGCCGGAGGCAAGCTGCGAAGTCGCGCCGGCCGAGCTCGTATTTCTGCAGATCATCGCCAAGGTCAAGATCGACCCGCGCTACGAGTGGCGCCTCGTCGAACCGCAAATCCGTGCAGCATTGCTGACTCGCTTCGCGTATGAGCGGATGCAACTCGGCGAGGACGTGCGCTTGGCCGATGTGTTCCAGACGATCGAGCAGGTTCCCGGAGTGATCTATGTCGACGTGGACACGTTTCGAGCGCGACGTGAGGACAACACGACAGAGGACGACTCTGCTCCACGTCCGCGCGTAGCCGTCCACGACGCCTTCGAGGACCAGCAACCGCGTCCCGCGACGCATCGCGAAACCGCTCCCCCAGATACCCAGCCCGCTGGCACTGATGTCGGCAACCCGGTTTCGAGCGCGGCATTTGGCTCGGCGCCCGCCACGTTGCAGCCTGCATGGGTTGCCGAGGTGTGTTTCCTCACGCCCGAAATCCCCAACCTCTTGTATTTGACTCAGATCCCATGACCTGCGATTCCGCGCTCCCGAAACCCGTCGCACCCCAAGCCGCCGCAGCGCTCTATGACGGCCAAGGACTGTATCGCCTGTTGCCGGCGATCTACCAGATCCGCGACGCCGAGCGCGGCTATCCTCTGCGGGCCTTGCTGGAGGTCATCGGGGAACAGGTGGCATTGGTCGAGGCTGATCTCGATCGACTGTACGACAATTGGTTCATCGAGACCTGCGACCCTTGGGTCGTGCCCTACCTGGGCGACGTCGTCGGTTTACACCGCCACGGCCCCCAATCCGAATACCGCGCTGCAGAGCGAGCCATGTCCTGGCGACAGCCCGGCATGCTACCGCGCCGCGAAGTGGCCAACGTCATTCGCGATAGCCGCCGCAAGGGCACGCGCAAGGTGCTCGAAGAGCTGACCTACGATGTGGCCGGGTGGCGCGCGCGTGCCACGGAGCTATACCCCTTTGTGACGCAGTTTTCCGGCGCCTGGTCGGCCGGCGAGCCCTGGAGCCACTTTCCGCGGTTCGCCGAGCTGGAGCGCGGTGGTTCGCCCCGTGGGATGGTGCCGTGCTTTCCACGCCTCAGCGGCGAACCGGCCGAAGGCCGGGTCGAACCGCACGCTGCGCGCGTCGCGCTGTCCGTCTGGCGACAACAGGTTTACTCGCACCGCGAGACCACGCCCCATTACCGCAAGGCAATCCAGGTCAAGTCGAACGAGGGCTCGTGCGATGGAGCAGCACCGACCTGCGTGATGCTCTACGCGTTCCATCCGCTCGGCTTCGACACGCCGCTGTTTGCTCGCCCCGAACCTGGCATTGCCCACGACGAGCAAGACGTGTCGCACTTGCCCTTGCCGTTGGGAGAAGCCAACGAACTGCTCTTGGCGGCGGCGAGCGCGGCCACGAGTTCGCCGAACTGCCTGGCCGCGGGAAGCTTGCAGCCATTGCATCCAAAGCTATACGGCAGCGACAGCAGTCTTTGCATCTGGCAGCACCACGAAGGCGGTCGGGGGCGCGTGAAACACGTTTTCTTGGGCAACCTCGCCGACCTGGATCGCGACGTCGAATGCCCTCCCGGCCAGGCGATCGCCAGCCACGTGCTCGCCCCCACCGTGGCCAAGGCACTGCTCGACCAGATTGCGGCCCACAAATTCAGCCCGGCGGACGACTGGGCGATCGTCGATCCCGCGCTAGGGTTGTTGCTGCTTCCCGACGTTTGCAAGATCGACCCGTACGTGACCTACCACTATGCCTTTTCCGGCGATCTTGGCGGCGGGGAATATCGTCGCCCACCGTTGCGCGACCTGAACGGCGACTGTGATTCGCCGCTGCGGGTGCATCGCGTGCTGTACAGCAAGAACAGCTCGCTCGACCTGCGGCGCATCCTTTGCGATTACCGATCCAATAGCACGGGCAACCAAGCGACCTTACGTGCACAGAAAGCCGTGCAGCTGCGCCTGCTGTTCTGCGACAGCGAGGTGTACACGATTACCGGCCAGTTCTTGCGGCTCTTTGCCGGAGATCGCCTGGAGCTTTGCGCCGCGGCCGACTGCCGTCCGACCATCCGGCTTTCCGGCGATCTCCGAATCCGCTTCTCACCCAATGCGCACGTGCGCTTTTCCGGAGTCACTTTGGGCGATGGCAAGCTGATCGTCGAAGGACGCCAATCCTGCAAGCCGGATTCCGTTACGACGTGCGCGCCGTCAACCGCGCCCCTCGCGCCAGATCAGCGTCCGAGCTTGGTCCTGCACCATGCGACGCTCCTCGCGCCGCGCGGCCAGACCGATCCTGCCCTGACAATCGCCTTGCCCGATGGACGCGTTTCGGTGCAACACAGCATTGTCGGCCCCATCCTGACGAAAAAAGACGTCGATCGCCTGGCTCCGGCCGATTGTTCCATCCGCGATTCGATCGTCGGTTGTCTCCACGACTCGGGATGCGCCGATGCGGCGTACGCGATTCTTGGGTCCGGCGCCCTGCGCCTCAACATCGCGCGGTCGACGATCTTCGGTCGCCTGCATGCCCGCGAACTGATCCTGGCAGACAATAGCATCTTCACAGGCCCGTTGACGATCGTGCGGCGTCAGGACGGGGGAATGCGGTTTTGCTATGTGCCGCCCCATGGCAGCACGGCGTGCGGCGCCGACTGCGATAGCCGGGTCGAGCCTGCGCACGCGCGTCCCCAGTGGGACACTCCGCGACAGTTCTACTGTCAGCCTGGGCTCTGGAGCGCACAGCAAGAAAACAACTCCCAGCAGCCGCGGTCGTGCAATCCATCGGCCGGCAAGGGCGCGGCTCTACGCGGGGAAACGGACGACGTCTGCGAACAGCAGGCCACCAGCTGTGCTCTTGATCCTTACGCCGCCTGCCCGCATTTGGCTTTCACAAGCCAGCGCTACGGCGACCCAGGCCTGGCACAACTTTCGGCTGTCTGCGCGGTGGCGATTCGCCGCGGCGCCGATGACGGCTCGGAGATGGGGGTGTTTCACGACCTGTTCATCGCTCAACGCGAGCGCAATCTGCGTGAGCGGATCGACGATTTTACACCCGTCGGAATGGACGTGGTCCTGCGATATGAGAACTAACGGGAGTGCAAACCATGTACGGTGACTTCAGCCGCCCACCGCTCTTGACACCTCACGAATACCCTGGCCCCGGTTGGTACCTGGCCGAACAGGGCCGCGCGTTAACAGACGCCGACTGGAATCTGCAAGCCGCAACGCAATTCGAGAGCTGGCGGCAAAGCAACCTCCGCCAGTTCGGACACCTGGCGTTTTTCAAGCGCGAGGAAAACTCGCTGGACAACCCTGCCATCGTGCGACGAGCGTGCTTGAATTCGAATCGCACAAAACTTGCGCTTTGCCAATACATCAATCAAGTCAACCCCCAGACAGCCACCGTCGCAACCATTCCCGAAAACTCCGATGGCACTGACTTCAGTTGCCTTGGAGTCAGCGTGCAAGGCGTCCTCATGCGTAACGAGACGAAGGATCCTCTTAAGCACATGAATGCTGCACTTGCCGCGACTAACGACGCGGACCATGCGCTTGCTCCTGGTGTCATTCTCGCCAGTGCTGTCCCGCTCGGTATTCCCGGCGGCGCCCTGCCACACTTCCTCGCCGAGGGCGCGTTCGAACGTTGCGAAGACCAGGCGTTGGCCACGTTTGTGAGGAGCATGGTGCCCTGTGGTTATGGCTACACACGGCTCACGTTTTTTCCCCGCTGGAGCGTCGTCCCCAAGAATCTCTTCTTTGACTACACCACCTACCTGCAGCGCCGACCAACGCTGCGATTGAACAACCAGGTTGCCGCCTGCACTGCGGTGCTGCATGTAGCAGCCCACAGCTACGACCGCAAAGCCTCGGAGGTCGAAAAGAACAGGCGGATTGTGTGCTTGTCGAGTGCGCGTCGCCCGACCTGGCTGGTCGGCGTCTGGCAGGAGGATGGCAATCGCCGACGGATTCGCCTCATGGGCGACCAACTCGAGCGATTCAGTCATCTCAAGAAGAATGCCCTGATCGAAGTCTTTTCGGCTGCGCAGCAGATGCAGGTTCTCGATCGCTCCATCGCGGCTTCCAATCTGTATCAGGTAGAGACCCTCGACTCGGCCACGAACTCGCTGACGCTGAAAGACGCGACGGAGCCCGAAGGGTGCCAGATTCCGTTTTCGCATTCGCTACCGCTTGACGAAGGGCAACTCGTCGTTCTGAGAACTTGGGAACATTGTGAAATGCTCTGTGAGCTGTCGCATAATTCGTCCAAGGCCGATGGCTCGCATTTGAGTCTTGTCCGAACGAAATGTGGCGACAAGCATGAACCCACCGAGTCTGCAGCGCCCACAGACAAAGCGAAAGAACAGGCACTGAATACCGTTGTTCCTGGAGATGAGTGGACCGTTTATGTCCGCGACGGCGTCCAGTACTCGCTGTTTCATCAAGCCGATCGCTATTGCGTGATGGTTGCTCGGAAGGCAGACAACGGGACCCCACTCGAATTCCTCGGCCAGATCGCGCAGGCCCCCCAAGTGGCACCGGCGCCAGGCGCTCCTCCACCCGCTACGGGCGGTATGTCGCCCGCCAACCACGACGCCACCAATCTCGCCCAGGGCGACAATTCTCACGATCGCCTGCGCGATCTACCCCTTCGCCATCTGAACGTCGAACTCCAATCGCCCCACGTACGCCGCTGGATCGCCAGCGCGAACGTCAGCGAGGTCGCACATCTCACGCGCAACGCGCTGCGCGAGTCGATCGTGCAGGCCGTCAAGGTCGACGCCGCTTCCCTGCCGCAGTTTGACCAGGATGTCTCCGTGCTGCACAAGGCCGTGGCCGCCGTCGCCGGCCGCTTGTCGAGGTCACCGTCGTCCACCGTGGCTTGATCGGCTTCCCTCCACGCGCGAACAACACCGGACAAAACTTGGACCGGAGAAACCCCATGATCCTGAACAAGAAAACCACTTTCGCCGAATTCTGCGAAGAGATGCAGCTTCGTGTCGTGAAACACGGACCCGGCTCGCGGCCGGTGCATCAGGCCTTGCGCTTCGCGCGGGGACACGCCGATCCGCGGTTCCTTCGTGTGGCCATGGAGAAGATTCAGGCGCAGCGCCATTACCGCCTCGAGACCGAGGGGCCCACGCGCTGGGAGCGGATCGTATCGACGCTGGGGCTTGCCTCTGCAGCCGAAGCCGCAGTCGCACTGGGCATCGTGATTCTCGGTTGCGGCGCCGTCGAAATGGCCCGCGGCTGGGTCCCTCGGCGCACGGAAGACGCGTTGGCCAGCAAGGAGATCGACCGGCTCGCGGAAAAACTCGGCGTGCAGGTCCGGTCCGAGAAATCGACCCAGGGCCCTCGGTCGGGAGCTCGCGATCTTTCCGGCCAGGCCAGGGCTGCGAGTCCCACCTCGGCCGAAGTCGAAGAGATGCTGGCCAAGCGCCTCGAACAAGTGGCTCAATCGGCCGCGTTTCAATCGGCTGTCGAAGCAGCGGTCGCCCGAGCGATTGCCCAGTCCGGCCAGACGGCTGCCGCGAGCCGCGAACCCGCGGTCGGCGAGCAACCGCCAGGCGCAGAACCCGCGCCGGCGAAGGAGGCCGCCCCGGGGGAAGGCGAACCGGCCGCTGGCACCCCATCGAATGGCGCGCCCGCGCCCGTCGCTGAACCACCGCCCCAAATCGCCGGAGTGGCGGGCACCAAGCCCGAAGCATCGCCTGCGCCGGTTCCCACGCAGCCCTGAATGGGTCTATCCATGTTTCCCCGCGATCATGCAATTCGAACGATGGGTTGCCCGAGGGTAACTTCGACGTTTTCGCGCCAGTTCCGCGTGCTGTGCCACGGCCCCTGGGTGGTCGCGCTGATGTTGCTCAGCCCGTTGGCGCCGGTCGCGTCACGCGCTCAGGACGACGGCGTGCCGGTCCAGGCCGCCGATGCGCTGAACAATGATGCGCAGGCCTGGCTCAAGCGGATTTGGCCCGATCCACTCGCCGAGCCGATCCTGGCAAAGGAGCTCGAGCGCCTGGCTCAACAATTCGAGCTGGCCTTAAGCGAGGCACAGCGGGTAGGCACGAGTGATGCCTTGCGATTGGGAACCTTTCGCGCCGGTTGCGCCATCCTCAAGCTGCTGCAATCCGACTATCCAGGAGCGATTGCTCATTGTCAGGCCGGGCTTGCCTCCGGCCTGGGTGTCGACGCCGATTCGCAGCGCGTGCTGGCTCGTTTGAATCTGGTGTGGGGACGTGCTGCATGGGCCTGTTACGAAACCGAGGTGGCCTATGAGAAGCTGCTCACGGCGCGCGCCGCCTTTGAGGCGATCCAACCCAAACAACCGACAGCCGACAACGAATACGTCGTCACGCTCGTCGAGTTGGCCAAGGTGCAAACCTCGCTGGGCCACTATGTGGACGCACAGCGGACCTTTGAACTCGCACTGAAAGACTCCACGATCACGCCGCCGCAACGAGCGCTTGTGCTCGAATGCTGGGGCAGCCTGTTCTGCGCCATGGGCGATTATCGCAAGTGCGACGATCTGCGGGCCGAATGGCAACGCATTCTCGCCGGATCCGGTCGCCTCGCGCGGGAACGGTTCCTGCTCAACCTTGCCGGCGCCGTGTCGTTCGCACGCAACGCGTGCCTGCTGGGCGACTTGAGCCAGGCCGAGAAGCTGCTCAATCGCGAACAAGATGTGCGGTTGATCGAAGACCCCTGCTATCGCTGGCTGAAGGCCGAGTACTGGCTCGTCAAGGCGCGCCTGGCCTTGGGGCGCGAGGAGCTGCGCGAGGCGCTCCTCTGCTGGGAAAAAGCCCGCAACTTTCTGCCGGCCGAGGAGCACTTTCTGTGCGGCGAACTGCATCTGCTCGATGCCATGCTCTCCAACGCCTGCGGCCAACGGACCGCCGCGATCCGCAGTTGTTACGAGTCGATCGCCTGCTACGAGGCTGCCTGCGGTGACGTCTGTCCCCAATTGGGCGAGCCGTTGCTCGAACTGCTCGAGGCCCGGGTGGCCATCGGAGCCGATCTTCAGACCGTGGAAATGCTCTGCGATCGCATCCTGTCCATCAGCACGCTCGCCGCCTACGGTCCTGGGTTGCCTCACCATCGGCTGTACATCGGTAGAACGCTCCACCTTCGCGGTCGGCACGAGTTGTTCAACCGCAATCGCAAGGATTCAACGCGGGCACTCTTCGACCAGGCGAACCACACGCTCGAGTCCATGGGCAATCCACGCCATCCGGCGATCTACGCGCTAAGGATCGACCAGCTGCGCCTCGATTCGTTGTCCTCGGACCTGGTTCTCCAGCGCCGCCTCTTCGAGAAAGTTCCTGCGCTCGGCCAGGAGTTGCAGACCGGTCGCGACCGATTCGAGCTCGGCGCGCGTCAGGCCACAACGGCAGGTTGGTGGGCCTTGATGAACGGACGCCGAGCGGCGGCCAAGGTCTATTTCGATCAGGCCTGTGTCTTCTGGCAACGGCTGGAAAACAAATTTCCCGATCGCGCTCAGCCGGCGCGCCACCCCGATCGAGCCGAGATTCGACTGGGCGAGGCCTTGCTCGCCGCAGCGCAGCAGCCGAACAAGGAGGACGTTGCCAGCATCATCCACATGTATCTCACCAGCGATGAAGAAATCCCCGGCGCCGAGGTCCTGCTTGCTCGGGACCACACCCCCGACGCGGTGGCCTACTTCGAAGGCGTTCGCGGAGCCTGGCTGCTCGAGCATCAGCAACAACAACTCGGCTGTTGGACTTATCGACAGCTTGTCTATCCAAAGTATTGGTCCCTGTACCAACAGGATCCCGCGCGTTTCAAGATCCCGCTGGGGACGGTGATGCAAACCATCGAAAACCATTGCCCGGGCCCCTCGCCCAACGCGGCCGATCCGTAACCCAGGCCGCAGCCTTTCGCGGCAGTGGCAACAGCTTCTCAACGCCCCGGAAAACTTTCACCCCATTTTCTTCGAGGAGGACCCCATGTCCGATCAACGTCTGCTGCACACGATTCTGCAATTGAAGGAAGTCGCCCGAGAAAAGTCGACCTGGACGCGAGTTGCGCTGTTGGTCGCCGTCATGGCCGGGCTGATTACCTACGGCCCAGGCACGCTGTCCTACGTCTCGACAGCGGCCAGGCTCGTCGGCGGCCGCGTGCAAGAACAGATTCCTGTCGAATTCGAACTTGAACGTGCCCGCACGATGGTCACCGACCTGATTCCCGATTTGCGCAAGAATATCTACGTCATTGCCCAGGAGAAGACGGCGGTCGAGCACCTTCGCGCCGACGTCGCTCGTCAAGAAGGTGTGCTCGGCGAGCAGCGGACCGCGCTCCTGGCCTTGCGCGACGATGTCAACAACGAGTCGGGCACCTTGCGCGTCGGCACGCGTCCGGCGACATCCGAAGAGGTTCGCGAGGAGCTCGGCAAGCGCTTTGGCCGGTTCCAGACGCTGGAAGCCACGCTCGACGCTCAGCGCCAGCTCCTGTCGAGCCGCGAAAAATCGCTCGCCGCGGCCGAAGCCAAGCTCAAGAACATGCTCGACGCCAAACGCGATCTGGAGGCCCAGATCGAGCACCTGCAAGCCAAGCTCCGCACCCAGCAGAGCCAGGTCCAGTCGACCGCCGTGGCCTTCGACGATAACCAGGTGGCGCGTTGCCAGAAGCTGGTCGACGAGGTCCGGGTGCGACTCGACGTGGCCGACAAACTGGTCGTCGCCACGCAGCAGGACCTGCTCGCTGAAGACACCCCAACGGCGATGGTCGCAAACGGCGACGTTTGCGACGAAATCGACGCTTACTTCGCCCAACGCAACGGCGATGCCCTGGCGGCAGGGGCGAAAAACTAAGCAGCTCCTCGGCTCGCGCGACGTCGGCCGTCACCGGGCAACGAAATCGATACGTTCCCATCCTCCAAGTGCAGAGGGTCGCAACGGTGCTCCCGGCAGGCACGTGGCATGATTGGCCAAGTGCTTGCCGGGACATCGTGAACGACGAGCTACAAACCACGATGACGCCAACTGCTACGCCTTCGCCTCAAACAAAGGGATCCTTCTACACACCGAAATGCATTGACGCCAAAGAGGCCGAAAGACGACGCAAGCTACGCATGTCCACAAGCACGAGAGCAGACTCGTCGTCACAAGATGTCGCGGCGCCGGTAGCGGACACGCCCTGGACCCTACCAGAGTGGATGCAGTCTTGGTTCGCACCCCAATGTATCAAAGCCGAACAGCAGCAATGTACGTCTACAGCAACACAGCCTCACAACTTCGCCGGCGAGACTCTCTCGGATTGCGACAAGCAAATGATTGCCGACGAACAGGCCGATTGGCCGGACCCATCATCCCCGTTGCAAGCCGACGCGGGCGAGAAGTATTTTGTCCTACACGACTTTGGCGCCGAAAAGATCGACCTGAACGAGAAAGACCCAACCCGGAACATGTACGGCCCATCCAGTGACACGGGCACGTTCGCCTTTATACCACAAACGCGCGATTCATCGCGCCCGATATACGGTCGCTCGCGCCCCTTCGAACAATATCGCGTCACATCCACAAAATACGAGAGAGGCGAAGATATTGGCGTGACCGACCAAATGGTTAATGACGCGGTGCAGACAAAGACGCTACCTGCCCTTCAAAAAAAACAAGAGAACAAACTTCCTAATCTCGCACGCAAGCTATGGAAAGGGCTTGAAGGCGGGAAAAGCGACGAAGACAAACGTTCCGTTATCAATCAGGCACTCAACGACCACGGGTTCACGGACAAGGTCGCCAAGAAGAACGCGGAAACGCGTGATGGCGAAATCACAAAGGCGTTAACGTTTTTGAAACAAGGAGGCACACACAGCACCTCGGCGTTATGGGCGGTTGAGTCCCTCTGCAAAAAACTGACAGCGATCAAGAACTACCCCTTCAAAAAAAGGGAAAAACAAGATTGTCAAGACTATCTCAACGCAATGAACGCACGCAATGAGCGGATTGCAGCTCGCGTCAACATCGAAATCGAGCCACCTGCTCAACAGACCTTCGAGACGCTTGGCTTGCCCGGCCAACCGGACGCATACACGGACACGCAATATTGCACGATCGCCAGGCTCTATGCCACCTTGTCGCGTCATGCGAATCATTTTTTGCATGTGACAACACACTTCATGGAGGATTGCCGTTTGCCTCAGCATGGAGGACACAGCGATCCACGAAGGTTCAATCTTGAGCGACTATATCGCGAGATCGCTGGCATCTTTGGCCATCCCACCGGCAGTACCTATGGCGTAAAGTACAGGACAACCTCCACTACACAATGCGAAAAAGGAGCCCCGATATCAACCGAAATTGATCCCACTCGTAGCAACAAGAAGAAGAACGCAAAGAAGCCCAAGTAGTCTTGGACCGTGCCTTACAATTAGAGCACTTGCATTGATGACGGCATGCGTCGATCACAGACGACTCGGGCATTCGTAGCCTTCCTCGTCGACATAATGCAGGCCGACATGCAAAACCTCCCTGCCAAGTCCGGTGTACCGGCAACGCCCAAGCTCGACCGCTACGGACAACCCGGCGAGCTGTTGCAGGGCCTGCTCTGCTTGGTGCTCGCCTTTATCCCGGACATGACGGACAGCGGTGACCCGACGGCGGCCAAGCTGCGGGCACCAGGTCCTTGTCTGAGCGCGGAAAAACGGCTCAGGCTCTCGCTTGCGGCGCATAGAAACACCTCACGAACTCTGCACTGATCACTGCATTGTTCGGAGGTGTCGTCGTAAGTCGAATGGGCGATACAGGGCTCGAACCTGTGACCCCCAGCTTGTCGATCCGCCAAAAAAGCCGCAGAAAAACGACATAACTCACACAGACGCAACGCATTCTACAGTCGTCGATCGCGCATGCAAACCGATTCGTCAGCGCGCAAATATCCGCAGAACACGACCGTATCGAGCGACGAAAACCGTAAATACGGAAAGCCGGATCTAGCTCGATCGTTTGTGATGATGTGCCGTTCCATTTGGAGGTACGTGCGTTGCCCACAAACGCGTGAACAATGTTCGCACGCTCTCGAATCGACCCTTGGCGACAAGCTTAATCGATCGAACATCGGAGGCATCCGGCAGCGATCCATGCTTTGAGATCTTCGTAACTCCAGCGAACCGCCTTGCCAATGCGAATGGCCTTGGGCATTTCACCGCAGTGTTCCATTCTCCAAATGGTGCGAGCGGACACCTTCAGCAACTTTGCGGCTTGGTTGGTGTCAATCAATAGACCACGATCCTCCGGTGGCTTCTGTCCCGCAAATAGCGCGTTCCGGGATGATTGGAGCCTAGCAGCCCGCCGTTCATCTTGCTCCGCAACCTCCTGACACGCGGTGCGAATAAGGTCAATTAGCGTGCGGGCACTAACCTCATCGAGTGTCATGCGGACGGTGAGTTCTACGGGTTTCATTTGTCGGACCTCCAAAAATACTCAGGAGCTGTAAATCGACTGCTCTCCCTGCGGAAAGCTTGTACTGGTGAGAATGGACACTCTTACTCCCCCCTGCGCTCCCTTTGAACCAACCCCGTCGCTAGCACCGTAGAAGGTGCATGAACACTTCTTCTTCCCGCAGCCCCGAGGACTGGATGGTCCTTCGTCGCGTGGCCGTGGAGTTGCTCCGGGAGGGAGCGACCCAGGCGGCTGTCGCCGAGCGGTTGGGAATCAGCCGTTCGAGTGTGAAACGTTGGAAAAGGCCCATGCCTCCGGCGGGGTCGCGGCCCTGAAGCCGAAGAAGCCCCGGCCGGTTGCGCGTCGCCTCACGGAAGACCAAGGCTACCAGCTCTGCGACCTCCTCGTCGCGGGCCCGTTGGCCGCGGGCTTCGACAGCGATCTATGGACTTGCCGGCGAGTCGCCGAGGTCGTGCGGCGCGAGTTTGGCATCTCGTACCATCCCGACCACCTCGGCCGCATCTTGCACAGCTTGGGCTTCTCACCACAGCAGCCGCAGCGGCGGGCTCGCGAACGCGATGAAGCGGCCGTGGAGCAGTGGCGTAAGAGCGACTGGCCGCGAATCAAAAAGGGGGCCGGCGGCGGCAAGCTACCATCGTCTTTCTCGACGAATGCGGCTTTCGTCTCCAGCCGCTGAACCGCCGCACCTGGGCCCCGACCGGATCGCGCCCGCAACAGATCGCCTCGCAGCGGCACGATCGCTTGAGCGTGATCGGCAGCCTGGCTGTCTCGCCGCGCCGCCGGCGCGTGAAGCTGCGTTTTCGCGTGCACGACCACAACGTCCGCACGGCCGATGTGGTTCGTTATCTGTACGCGCTGCATCGCGAGCACCGCGGCCCGATCGTCGTCGTGCTCGATCGGCTCAACGTGCATCGCGCGGCCGTGAAAAAGCTGCGGGCTCGCGGCGCGAGCTGGCTGTCGGTCGAGTGGCTGCCGCCCTACGCGCCCGACCTGAACCCGGTCGAGGCCCTCTGGAGCCACGCCATGTACACGCCCCTGGCGAACTTCGTGCCCGACAATGTCGAGCACCTCAACGACGCCGTGATCGAAGCCGTGGGCGACACGCATTTCAACCAGCCCTTGCTACGATCGTTCTTTCACGCAGACCAGCTCAAGTTATGATCCGGCTCAATCGCGGCGCAGGTAGGAGTAAGCCGGCCGCACGATTGAAGCTCGCGGCACGATTGGCCTTGTCGAACAACCGCTCAATCTGCCGCGTAATTCGCTCCAGGATGGAGTCTCCGGTCTCTTGCAGGAGCGAACGCGATGGCCACGGTGGATGCTAGCAGGCCGAATGCGGGGAAGAAAGCGACTTACCAGATCACGAACTGGCGGGAATACAACGAAGCGTTGGTGCGCCGCGGCGACGTGACCTTCTGGTTCAGCCAAAACACGCTCGACGAGTGGGAGCACGACAACGCCGAGAAGAAGAACGGCCGCCCATTCAAGTACAGCGATCGGGCCATCGAGTGCTTGCTCGCCCTCCGCGAACTGTTCCGCCTGCCCTACCGTCAGACCGAGGGCCTGGGCCGCGCGCTGGCCACGCTGCTGGGTGCCCAGATTACGATCCCCGACTTCACCTCGCTGGCCAAGCGGGCCGCGAGAATGGGAGTATCGATCGATGTGTCTCAGACGCGTGGCCCCTTGGATGTGGTCGTCGACAGCACGGGCCTGAAGATCTACGGCGAAGGGGAATGGAAGGTCCGCCAGCACGGCGTGGGCAAGCGGCGGACGTGGCGGAAGCTGCACCTGGCGATCGACCCGGACACGCACGAGATTGTCGCCGAGGTGCTGACGGAGAATAACGTCCACGACGCCGATCAGGTAGAGCCGCTCTTGCAGCAGATCGATCGCCCCGTGCGGACCTTCTATGGCGACGGGGCGTACGATCAGCGGAAGGTCTACGACGTACTCGGCACGCGCGGCGTCGACACGATCATTCCACCGAGGAAGAACGCGAAGATCGCTCAACATGGGAACAGCTCGGCCGATCCGCTGCCGCGTGACGAGTGCATCCGCCAGATTCGCCGCGATGGCCGGAAGGCGTGGAAGAAGTCGATCGGTTACCACCGCCGCAGCCTGGCCGAAACGGCGATGCACCGTTTCAAGTGCAGCTTTGGCGACCGCCTCAAGAACCGCGTAGCCCCGAACCAACGCGCCGAAACCAGCTTACGCTGCAAGCTGCTCAACCATTTCTCCCACCTCGGCATGCCCCGCTTCACCTGGAGTTAGGCAACAAGGTCGGTCGAGACCGTCAACAGTATGCTCAAGCGGCTGCTGGGCTCGGCCTTGCGAGCGCGACGTTATCGTTCCCAGTGCCGCGAACTCTACCTGCGAGCGATCACGCTGAACGTGATGATCCTCCGGCGCAGCGGGGTTTTCTACGGAGCACTACAAACCAATTATTCAGTTCAGGAAAACCCAGGCTTGGGCAACTCGGGACTGTATTACTACTACCAGTTGATGTCCAAGTGCCTGGACGCGCTGGGTTCGCCAACTTTTGTCGACGCGTCAGGTGTCGAACACAACTGGCGGGCGGAGCTGGCCGCCGAATTGGCGAACCGACAGAATCCCGATGGCTCTTGGACCAATCCGGACAACCGCTGGTACG
>JAIBBZ010000023.1 GCA_019694435.1 Pirellulales bacterium | reverse complement strand
CGAGAAGCCCAGCGCATGCAAGATTCGGCCGAGGTGGTCCGGATGGTACGCGATGCCGAACTTGCGGCGGACGACTTCGGCGATCCGCGGACAGGTCCAGAGGTCGCTGTCGAAGCCGGCAGCCAGCAGCCCGGCGACGAGAATGTCGCAGAGCTGGTGGCATTGGTCTTCCGACAAGCGGCGCGCGGCGGGCTTGGGCTTCAAGGCCGCGACGCCACCGCCGCGAAAGGCCTTGGGCGAAGAAACGGGGCCGAAGAAACGGGGACAGGTCCAATTTACGAACCCGAGAGCGAAGGCTTGCGCGGGCGGCCGGGCGCGCGGAGCGTGGCTTCGAGCCCAAGGGCGGCGGCGGTCGACGCGATCCATGACGTGCTGCCGTAGGGTGTGCCACGCTGCACGCACCGCCGCAGCGCGGCCAACTCGGCTTCGGTGTGCGCCGTGTTGACGTGTTCGCGCCAGCGACGTGGGCGGGGAACCGGCCAACTCGACAGCCAGGCCTTCTGCTCGGCGGCGCCGCGCTCGCGAACCCACAGGCTACCCCAGCGCCAGTCGACGGCGCGGCGGACCAGGCCGGCCCGCTGTGCATTGCGCTCGACGTACCGCAAGACCTGGTAAAAATGCTCGTCGGTCTCGACAGGGAACGACTTGAAACGGCCCTGGTAGACGTGGCCATAGCCCAGCCGCCGCTTGGCTCGCACCCAACGCGTCGCATGCGTCACCGTGAGCCGTTGGAAAAACGTACCCAGTTGACCGTCGGCTTCTGGCCAGACCACGAAGTGCCAGTGGTTGGGCAGCACGCAAAAACCGCAGACCCGCAGCGGAATCTTGGCCAGGGTCTCCGCCAAGGCTTCTTCGAACGCCTCGTAGTCGCGGGCCTTGTCGAACAACCGCATCCGCCCCACGCCACGATTCAGCACATGATAAACGAACCCACCCGGTGCGGCACGCGCGGTTCTTGGCATGGCCTTGATCGTAACCACGATCCCGCGACCAGGCAATAATTGGACCTGTCCCCGTTTCTTCTCCCACGCGGCGCTCGACGACGCGCTCTCGCGTGTCGAAATCACGACGCTCGTGGCCGATGCCGGTTACGATGCCGAGCATGTGCATGAGTATGCCCGCGAGGAGTGCGGCGTGAACACATTCATCCCCGCGAAGATCGGCCGGCCGACCGCGAAGCCGCCGAGCGGCTTTTGGCGCAGGCGAATGGCACGCTGGTTATATCTCACGCGCTACACGCAACGCTGGCAGGTCGAGACAGTCAACAGTATGCTCAAGCGACTGCTGGGTTCGGCCTTGCGAGCGCGACGCTATCGTTCCCAATGCTGCGAACTCTGCCTGCGAGCGATCACGCTGAACGTGATGATCCTCAGGCGTCGAGGGGTTTTCTGCGGAGCAAGTCAAGAACGGTTCCTGGAACCTTTTCTGATTGCAGCCTGACGAAGATCGGTGTCGACATTGGCCATATTACTTTGCGCGTCCGCATAACCTCGACCACAAAATGCGTACCCACCTTTTCAACGGATTTGATTTCGACTCTCCCTGTTGGGCGCGCCCTAACCGTTTGTATCCCAACTTCTCAGCCTGATCGAGATCGGCGTCGCCTTTGGCGATGTCACCTTTCTGCATGTACGCATGGCCTCGGCCATAGAATGCATGCCCAGCAATCGGATCGATCTGAATCACTGCGGTAAAGTCGGTGATTGCCTTGTCATAGTCACCCTTATCGGAGTATGAGCAGCCCCGGTTGTAATACGCCCCGGCATCCTTAGGGTCGAGTCGTACAACCTCAGTATAGTCTGCAATCGCCTTATCGAAATTGCCAGCTTTAGAGTGATTGTCACCCCGATTATAGTACGCGGTAGTATACTTCGGATTGAGTCGAATCGCCTCGCTGTAATCCGCCAAGCCTTGATCGACCTCACCCCTCATGCTGTGCGCATAGCCACGCCCGCAATAGACTTCAGCACACTTCGGTTCGAGTCGAATGGACTCCGTGAAGTCCGCGATCGCCTTATCGAACTCTTTCACTTTGTTATAGGCACGGCCTCGTCCCCAATAAACTTCGGCATATCGTAGGCCGAGCCGAATAGACTCCGTGAAATCCGCGATCGCCTTTTCGAACTCCCCCTTCGCATTAAAAAGACGGGCTCGCCACACAAGTGCTTCCAACAACTTCGGGTCTCGGCGCAGAGCCTCCGTGCAGTCACCAATGCTACGCTCAGAATCACCGATCCGCCCGTAAGCAACTGCACGGACCCAGTAGCCCTCAGCGCGGTGCGAGTCGAGCCGGATAGCCTCCGAGCAATCAGTGATGGCGTTCGTCCACTCGCTCTTTCGCGCGTAAGCATGGCCTCGGCTGGAGTACAGCTGCGCATTTTGTGGATTGATACGGATGGCCTCGGTGTATGCCGCTATGGCTCCTTCAAGATCGCCATTGTCTCGCAGCAGATTACCTCGCTTGATTGCTTCATCTTCGGTACTACTCATATCGCTGTCTCGAGACATGCCTTCATACGCCCCTGGCGGTCGCCGTACGCCATGACATTAGGTTGGTCATTATGGGAATGGAAAATCGCTTTGCTCCTCTCCGTGAAGAAACGGGGACGGGTCCAATTTATGAATCCGAGAGCGAAGCCTTGCGCGGTCGGCCGGGCGCGCGGAGCGTGGCTTGGAGCCCAAGCGCTGCGGCGGTCGACGCGATCCATGACGTGCTGCCGTAGGGTGTGCCACGCTGAACGCTTCGCCGCAGCGCGTTCAACTCGGCTTCGGTGTGCGCCGTGTTGACGTGTTCGCGCCAGCGACGCGGGCGGGGAACCGGCCAACTCGACAGCCAGGCCTTCTGCTCGGCGGCGCCGCGCTCGCGAACCCACAGGCTACCCCATCGCCAGTCGACGGCGCGGCGGACCAAGCCGGCCCGCTGTGCATTGCGCTCGACGTACCGCAAGACCTGGTAAAAATGCTCGTCGGTCTCGACAGGGAACGACTTGAAACGGCCCTGGTAGACGTGGCCATAGCCCAGCCGCCGCTTGGCTCGCACCCAACGCGTCGCATGCGTCACCGTGAGCCGTTGGAAAAACGTACCCAGTTGACCGTCGGCTTCTGGCCAGACCACGAAGTGCCAGTGGTTGGGCAGCACGCAAAAACCGCAGACCCGCAGCGGAATCTTGGCCAGGGTCTCCGCCAAGGCTTCTTCGAACGCCTCGTAGTCGCGGGCCTTGTCGAACAACCGCATCCGCCCCACGCCACGATTCAGCACATGATAAACGAACCCACCCGGTGCGGCACGCGCGGTTCTTGGCATGGCCTTGATCGTAACCACGATCCCGCGACCAGGCAATAATTGGACCTGTCCCCGTTTCTTTCCCTATTTCAACCTCGCCAAGTGCGGAGCCAAGCTCCGCACGGCTCGCAAAATCGCGACTTACGTCGCCATTTTGAGACCGCATCCATGCGGTCAACCAGCCCGCTGAGTAAATCAACGGGCCGCTAGTGCCGCAGCTTCTTATAGCGGAATCGCTGGGGTTCGTCGGACGAAACGCCCTGCCGTTCGAGGCGTTGTTCCTCGTACGTCTGGAAGTTGCCTTCGCACCAGTGGACGTAACCGTCCCCCTCGAAGGCGAGGATGTGCGTGGCGATGCGATCCAGGAACCAGCGGTCGTGGCTGATCACGATCACGCAGCCGGCATACGCGAGAATGGCTTCTTCGAGCGCCCGCAGCGTATCGACGTCGAGGTCGTTTGTAGGTTCGTCCAAGAGCAGCACGTTCGAGCCGCGCCGCAAGAGCTTGGCCAGGTGTACGCGGTTGCGTTCGCCGCCCGAGAGCTTGCCGACCAGCTTTTGCTGGTCTTGCCCCTGAAAGTTGAACCGGGCCACGTAAGCACGGGCGTTGACCTTGCGGCCGCCGAGATCGAGCGTGTCGTGACCGCCCGAGATCTCGTCGAAGACGGTGCTGTCGGCCCGGAGCGCGTCGCGATTCTGATCGACATAGCCGAGTTCGACCGTCGGGCCGACACGGACTTCGCCGCGGTCGGGCTGTTCCTCGCCGACGAGCATGCGGAACAAGGTCGTTTTGCCGGCGCCGTTGGGCCCGATCACCCCGACGATGGCTCCCGGCGGGATGCGGAAGCTCAGATTGTCGATCAGCACGTTGTCGCCATAGCTCTTGGTGACGCCCACGAGGTCGAACACCAGGTCGCCCAAGTGCTTGCCTGCGGGAATCTGGATTTCGAGCTCTTGCTCGCGGTCGCGCTGCGCCTCGGCTTCGAGCTTTTCATAGGCCTTGATGCGGGCCTTGCTCTTCGACTGGCGAGCCTTGGGCGCCATGCGGACCCATTCCAGCTCGCGGTCGAGCGTCTTTTGCCGCGCGGCGGCCTGTTTTTCCTCGCGGGCCAGGCGCTCGCGCTTCTGCTCGAGCCAGGAGCTGTAGTTGCCTTCCCAGGGAATGCCGCGCCCGCGGTCGAGCTCGAGAATCCACTGGGCCACGTTGTCGAGGAAGTAGCGATCGTGCGTCACCGCCACGACGGTGCCGGTGTACTCGGCCAGATGGCGTTCGAGCCATTGCACGCTTTCGGCGTCGAGATGGTTCGTCGGCTCGTCGAGCAGCAGCAAGTCGGGCCGTTCGAGCAGCGTCTTGCATAATGCGACGCGCCGGCGCTCGCCGCCGGAGAGCGTTGCAACCTCGGCATCGCCGGGCGGCAGTTGCATCGCATCCATAGCGATCTCGATCTGCCGGTCCAGCTCCCAGGCGTTCACGGCCTCGATCCGGTCCTGAATCCTGGCTTGCCGGGCCAGCAGCTTTTCCATTTCCTCGGGCTCGAGCGGCTCGGCGAACCGGGCGTTGACTTCGTCGTACTCGGCCAACAGCGCGCGGGTCGGCGCGACGGCCTCTTCGACGTTGCCCAGCACGTCCTTCTCGGGATTGAGCTGCGGCTCTTGCGGCACGTAGCCGACGGTGAAGCCATCGGTCAGCTTGGCCTCGCCGTCGAATTCCTGGTCCTGGCCGGCCATGATCCGCAGCAAGGTGCTCTTGCCCGAACCATTGCGGCCCAGCACGCCGATCTTGGCGCCGGGATAAAACGCCAGCCAGACGTCCTCGAAGACCTTCTTCTGCCCGTGCTTCTTGGTCAGGCCGCCGATTTGATAGATGTATTGCCGACCCATCGGGCTACTCCCACTCGATCGTCGCGGGGGGCTTGGAACTGATGTCGTAGACGACCCGATTGACCCCGCGCACCTCGTTGATGATGCGGGTCGAAATACGGGCCAAGACCTCGTACGGCAGATGCGACCAATCGGCCGTCATGAAATCGTCGGTCTCGATGGCCCGCACCGCCACGGTGTTTTCATAGGTGCGCGCGTCGCCCATCACGCCGACGCTTTGCACCGGCAGCAAGACGGCAAACACCTGCGAGGTTTGCCGGTAGAGCCCGGCCGCCTTGATTTCTTCGACGACGATCGCGTCGGCGTCGCGCAGCCGCTCGAGCTTTTCTTGGGTCACCTCACCCAGGCACCGCACGGCCAGTCCGGGGCCGGGGAACGGATGACGCCAGACGATTTCCTCGGGCAGCCCCAGCTCCAGGCCCAGCTTGCGCACCTCGTCCTTGAACAAATCGCGCAGCGGCTCGATCAGCTCGAAGTTCAGGTCTTCGGGCAGGCCGCCGACGTTGTGGTGCAGCTTGATCGTCGCCGCGGGGCCGTCTTTGGCCGCGCCGCTCTCGATGACGTCGGGGTAGAGCGTGCCTTGGGCCAGGTACTTCGCGCCCTGAATATGATGGGCCTCGGCGCTGAAGCAATCGATGAACGCTTTGCCGATGCGGCGGCGTTTTTCCTGGGGCTCGGTCACGCCGGACAGCGCCGCCAGGAAGCGTTCCTCGCCCTTGACGACGTGCAGGTCCGTGCGGAAGTGCTGGCTGAACGTGCGGATCACTGCGTGGGCTTCATCCTTGCGCAGCAAGCCATTGTCGACCAGGATGCACGACAATTGCGGGCCAATCGCCTCGTAGAGCAGCGCCGCGACGACCGATGAATCGACGCCCCCGGAAAGGCCGCAGATCACGCGATCGCTGCCGACCCGTTGGCGGACGCCCGCGATCGTCTCCTTGGCAAAGTCGCCGATGCGCCACGAGGCGTCGCAGCCGCACACCTGCAACAGGAAGTTGGCCAGGATGGTCGGGCCCTGCGGCGTGTGCGTCACCTCGGGATGGAACTGCAGACCGAAAATCGGCAAGGTTTTGTGGCGAATGGCGGCCAGCGGGCAGGTCGAAGTCCGAGCCAAGGGGTAGAAGTCGTCGCTCACGGCGGCCACCTGGTCGCCGTGACTCATCCAGACCTCGGTCCGGCGATGGATGCCCGCCAGCAAATCGCTCGCGTCGGTGACCTCACAGACGGCGCGGCCGAATTCGCGCGCCGGGGCTTGGGAAACCTTGCCCCCCAGTGCCTGACACATCAATTGCATGCCGTAGCAGATGCCCAGCACCGGAATGCCGAGTTGAAAGATGCCCGGGTCGCACTGGGGTGCACCCTGCTCGTAGACGCTCATCGGCCCGCCCGACAAGATCAGGCCCAGCGGGGCCAGCTCGCGTACGCGCGCGGCCGTGATGTCGTGGCGCACGATCTCGCAGTAGACATGCTGCTCGCGGACGCGGCGGGCAATGAGCTGCGCGTACTGCGAGCCGAAATCCAAGACCAACACGCGCCGGCTGGTGAGCTGACTGCTCGCCGCCGGCGGCGACGCCGATTGGGCGCTCATGACGACCGTCCTGTCGGGGGCATCCCTTCGCTGACGGCTCTGGCCTGGGACGGCGCGGCGTCCCCGCTCGCGAGCCGCGATTAAAACAAAAAGCCCGTCGGCCGACGGGCGAGAACGAAGGATTATACGGTTCGGTCCCAAAAAATATTAGCCCCCAAAGGGCCGGGCGTGGCGATCGCGCGGTCATTTGCCGCCTCCGCAGGCGGCGTCTATAACCGACCGGCGCACATCGGCCCGCTGCGGCCGCGCAACGCTCACTCGGAAAACAACTTGCCGTGCACATCCTGCTGACCAATGACGACGGAATCTATGCCCCGGGCTTGGCGGCCCTGGAGCGCGAGCTGGCCCATCTGGGAACGGTCGACGTCGTTGCCCCCGCGACCGAGCAGAGCGGGGTCGGCCATTCGATTACCTTCCTAAGCCCGTTGGTGGTCAAAGAGGTGTTCGACGGGCCCAAACGCCGGGGCTGGGCGGTCGAGGGGAGCCCGGCCGACTGTGTGAAGCTGGGGATCGTCGAGTTCTGCGACAAACGGCCCGATCTGGTCGTCAGCGGGATCAACAACGGCCTCAACGCCGGCATCAACGTGCTCTATTCCGGCACCGTGGCAGCGGCCATCGAGGGGGCTTTTTTCGAGATTACGAGCATCGCCGTGTCGCTCGAATACGACGAGCATGCCCAGTTCGATCGAGCCGCCCGGTTGGCTCGGCGAGTGATCGAGCAGATCCTGGCCAACCAGGGTACTCGCCCGCGGCTGTACAATTTGAACATCCCCCTGGCCGCGCTGACTCAGCCGGCCCAGTTGCGGTTGGTGCCGATGGGCGTCTCGCGCTACGGCGAGCAGTTCGAGCGCCGCGTCGACCCGCGGGGGCGGAACTACTACTGGGCAACGAACGACCCGCCGCCGCCGCGCACCGCGGGCGAGACCGACCTGACCGCCTTGACCGACGGCCACGTAACCTTGACGCCGCTCGATTTCGACCTGACGCGCCGCGACGTGCTGGCCGAGATGGGAGGCTGGAACATCCAGTTTCCGGAGATGGACCGGTGACGCGCCTGATTTCTCTGCTGTGCTGTGCGGGTGCCCTGCTCTGCGGCTGTTCGGGCGATCGTACGACCCCGGAGCTGCAGGCGACGCCGGCCGTCGAGGCTGCGCCGGCCGCTGCCGCTCCCGCTGCCGCGCAGGCGGCCGAAGCTCCCGCGGCGCCGGCCGAAAAGGTGCGCGAGGCGGCGCGAGTCGGTGTCGGGGCCAAGGGTAACGACCTCGACCCGGGATTGTTGACCACGCCGGTGAAGACCTATTTCACGGCGCAAGAACTCATCGCGTTCGACGTCCAGGTACCGCAGGCGCTGCAGTTGTTCAAGGCCACCAACGGCCGGTCGCCCGAGTCGGAAGACGAGTTCATGCAGCAGGTGATCAAGGCCAACAACATCGAATTGCCGACGCTCCCCGCGGGGCATCGCTATGTCTACGACGTGGCCAGCGAGCAATTGATGGTCGAGCATCCGAAATAGGGTCCGCTCCGCCTGCCCGAGGCGTTCTAATCGTTATCCTCGGAACCGCGGCGCCAGCGATTCCGGCGGCGCTTGAAGCGTGCCGGGCGCGAATCATCATGGAATGCAGCGACGCGGCGCAATTCGCTGGCCGGCGTCGAACCCCCAACCCCCGGGGCTGCTCCCATGTTTCGCAAGTTTCGCTTGATGTTGCCCGTGTTCGTGCTGGCCTGCGGCGTGGTTCCCTCGGCGCTGGCCGGTCCGGCGCCGGGCACCAGTTGGGTTTTCCGGCAGTCGTACTACAGCCATCAGCCGGTGCAGCCGGTGCAAATCGGCCGCCGCTCGGCAGGCGGGCCGTTCTACACGTCGCCCCAGGGCGAATACGTAAGGAGCGGTTTCCGCAACATGCGCAGCTTCATCAACGTCGGCGGACGCCAGTACGACAACGTCAACGTCTGGGAGTCGTGGATCCAGCACGGCTCGCAGTACTAATCGGACCACGAAATCCGCCGCAGACGCAGCAGGCCGTTTCGTGATCAGCGATGGTCGCGCTGCTTGGGACCGAAGGCGTCTTCATCCTCGTAGCCGGTCACTAGCCAGCGGCCGCCGTCGTGGCGGAAAGCAACCGTGAAGCGGCGGACGAAGTTGTCGTAGGGCGACTGGCCGGCGCGATCTTGTCCCTCGACGCGGCATAAGAATCGCGCGCTCGCCGCAGCCGGCTGCCCGCGCTGCTCGCTTACGCCGATTTCGAGCTGCGCGATCCCGACGTGGCGAATATCGACCTGCGGCATCCGTGAGCGGGCTTCGCCGGCCAGGGCCTGGGCCTCTGGAGCCAGGCAGTCGACAACCCCCTCGACGTCGTTGGCCTCGAGCCGCGCCTTGAGCGTTGCCAGGGCCGCCTCGACCTGTTCGCGCGGCGTCACGACGAGACGCTCGACCAATAACAGCACGGCCACGAGCGCAGCGACGGCTCCCATCGCCAGGAGGATCGCCCCGCGGCCCGTACGAAAAAACACCACGGCCAGCAGCACCTCGATCAAGGCGCCGGCCACCAACACCGTGGTCGGGTCTTCGAACAGCCAGGCCATGGCGCAGCCCCGTATAGCCCAAGGCAATTCTACGCAGGGGGCAGCACGTGGGCAGGCTGCCTTAGCCCCAGGTCGGGAAGTAGTGCCCGCCGTAGTCGGCCTGGGAGCCCAGGGTCTCTTCGATGCGCAGGAGCTGGTTGTACTTGGCCACTCGGTCCGACCGCGAGGCGCTGCCGGTCTTGATCTGCGCGGTGCCCAGGCCCACGGCCAGGTCGGCGATGGTCGTGTCTTCGGTCTCGCCGCTGCGATGGCTGGAGATGCTGGTGTACCCGGCGCGGCGGGCCATCTCGATGGCCCGTACGGTCTCTGTCAGGCTGCCGATCTGGTTGACCTTGATCAAGATGCTGTTGGCCACTCCCTCGGTAATGCCGCGCTGCAGGCGCGAGACATTGGTCACGAACAGGTCGTCGCCCACGAGCTGGACGCGGTCTCCGAGCCGCTCGGTGAGCAGCTTCCAGCCATCCCAGTCTTCTTCGTGGCAGCCGTCCTCGATCGAGCAGATCGGGTAGCGTTCGCACCAGCCGGCCAGCATGTCGACCATCGCGGCCGAGGTGAGCTCTTGCCGTTCGACCGTGTACACGCGGCGGTTTGCATCGAACAATTCGGAAGCAGCTACGTCGAGGGCGATCGCCACCTGGTTGCGCGGCTCGTAACCGGCCGCGCCGATGGCCTCTTCGAGCAGCTTGAGGGCCTCTTCGCTGCTGGCCAGGGCCGGCGCGAAACCGCCTTCATCGCCGACGGCCGTCGAGAGCTTGCGCTTCTTCAACAGGCTCTTCAGGTGATGGAAGATTTCGACGCCGCAGCGCAGCGCGTCGCGAAACCGCTCGAAGCCCAGCGGCATCACCATGAACTCTTGCACGTCGAGCGGGTTGTCGGCGTGGGCCCCGCCGTTGACGATGTTCATCATCGGCGCCGGCAGGATGTTGGCGGTCGCTCCGCCGAGGTAACGAAACAGCGGCAGATCGCAGTGCTGTGCCCCCGCCTTGGCGACCGCCAAGGAAACGCCGAGGATCGCATTGGCGCCGAGGTTGCGCTTGTCGTCGGTGCCGTCGATCTCGCACATCCGCTCGTCGATGGCTCCCTGGTCGAGCGCGTCGCGCCCGAGGATCTCCGGCGCAATCGTCGCATTCACGTTCTCGACGGCCCGGTGCACGCCTTTACCCAGGAACTGCGCGTCGTCGCCGTCGCGCAGCTCAACCGCCTCGAAACCGCCGGTGCTGGCGCCGCTGGGCACGGCCGCGCGGCCAAACGAGCCGTCGGCCAGGCGGACATCGACTTCGACGGTCGGGTTCCCACGGCTATCCAGAATCTGTCGGGCGCGCAAATCAACGATGCTCGAATTCGTCACGGCTCGGATTTCCTCAGGCGGACGGTGAAAGGGGCCTTGCGGCGGGTACCCGGTTGGCTGCCGCCGAAGGGTCCCATTGTGCCGCTTGCCGGGCGAGTTGCCTACGGGTAGCGCGACCCCGGGGGAGCCATGAGTTTTCACGACCCCCGAACGAACTCCAAGGCCCGGAAAGGTAGCCGGCACCGGGCCTCGGGGGGCGTGCGCGTCCACTTTGCAGCGCGGCGGAACAGGATTACGATCCGAGTGAGGAATCCGCGCGATGTGCCGCGCAGCATCAAGAATCCTGATCGAACCTGCCCCCCCGCGCACCTGCGTTGCCGAGCGTGTCATGAACCCTGTGGTTGGCGAAATTGCTGTGGCGGCGCCCGAGCCGCTGCCGGCCAACCTTTGCAGCGTTCAGCCCGGCGGCGGGGTCTGTTATTCGCTGGAACTGGCCTGGGGCCGTTTGCGGCGCGCCTGGCTGGCGCGTTTTCGGCCTGGCTATGTTGCCCGCATGGCCGCTTGTCGGCACGGCTCGACGGCCGGAGCGCCGCACCCGATCCTCGACCCGCGCGACCTCAAGTACTGCCGCAACTTATGCACGGCCGATTGGAATCCGGAAGATGACCCGTTTGCCTGGCGCGACCGGCTGCCCTTTGCCCGTTGGGGGCTGGCCGAACTGGTGTTGATGAGCCTGCCGCTGGTCGCCGCGATCGCGGCTTGCCTGGCCACGGGTTGGGCGGCAATCGCCGTCTTGCCCGGCGCGCTTTTGGCATTGGTCGTCTGGTTTTTTCGCGATCCGCCGCGACGCGTGCCGCAACAGCCCGGTCTGCTCGTGTCGCCGGCTGACGGCCGGGTGGCCGAAGTCACCCGCGTCGAACACGACGAATGGATCGGTGGCCCGGCGCTACGCATCGGCATCTTCTTGTCGATCTTCAACGTGCACATCAACCGGGTTCCCGCACGCTGCAGGGTGCTGAAGCTGGCCTACCATCCGGGCCAGTTTCTGAATGCCCTCGATCCACAAAGTGCGTTGCTGAACGAGGCCATGTGGATCGGCCTCGAATCGCTCGAGCGGCCCGGACAACGCTTGATCGTCCGGCAAATTGCCGGGCTGCTGGCGCGTCGCATCGTCTGCGGGCTGCGGCCGGGCGAGGTGCTCGAGCGCGGAGTGAAGTTTGGCATGATCAAACTGGGGTCGCGGACGGAGCTCATTCTGCCCGACGACCCGCAAACCCGGATCCTGGTGCAGGTCGGCCAGCGCGTCCAAGCCGGTAGCACGGCGCTGGCCGCGTTGGCGCCTGCGGGCAACTCTTCGGCGGAGAACCTGGCGTGATTAAGCGATCTCAAGACGTTTCACGGGCCGCGCGTGCCGAGCTGCATCGCCGCCGCCGCGCGATGGTGGCCGTGTTGCCGACGCTGTTTACCCTGGGGAACCTGGTCTGCGGATTCTTTGCCATCGTCGTGGCGTCGCGCGTCGACGCGCCGCTCAAGGCGGTTGTGGTTGGCCAAGCGGAGCCGGTCGTCGTGGCGCCGGTCGAGTACGACCTCGACGAGCGCACGGACTGGCGCAACTGCATGCTCAGCGGCTGGCTGATTCTGCTGGCCATGGTGTTCGACGCCCTGGACGGCCACGTGGCGCGGCTGTCGCGGATGACGAGCGAATTCGGCAAAGAGCTCGACAGCCTGTGCGACGTAGTGACCTTCGGCGTCGCGCCGGCGTTTCTGTTGGTCAAGATCGTGCCGGATTTTGCCGTGCTCCATCGCGAGGCGGTCTGGATGATCGCGGCGACGTTCGCGGCGTGCGCGGCCTTGCGGCTGGCCCGATTCAACGTCGAATCAGGCGACTCGGACGATCACCTGTATTTTCGGGGGTTGCCCTCACCGGCTGCCGCGGCATCCATTGCCAGCTTCGCCATCATGTTCTACACGCTACGGCGCAATCCGACCGGGCTGAGCTACTTGCCCGGGCTTGACATGGCGCTACAGGCCGTGCTGCCGTTTTTCTCGCTGTGCGTGGCGCTGTTGATGGTGTCGCGCATTCCGTATCCGCACGTCGTGCATCAGATCCTCTCGGGCCGGAGAAGTTTCGGGCACATGGTGCAACTGTTGTTTGCGCTGGTGCTGGTGATGATGCTCAAGGGATACTCGCTGCCCCTGGTGACCGTCGTGTTTGTCACGGCGCCGCCGATTCGCTGGCTGGTCAAGGAGTGGCAGCGGCGGCGTTTCCTGCAGCGATCGCCGTTTTGACTTTACTGGGATGAAGGCTGCGATGTTTACCGGATTGGTGCAAGCACTGGGCGAAGTCAGCGCGATCACGCGCGGCGCCACCGGTGCGCGGCTTAGCCTGCGCGGCGGGGATTATAGCGCCGGAGTGCGCCTGGGCGACAGCGTCGCGATCAACGGCTGCTGCCTGACCGTGGTCGAAGCTGACGCCCACACCTTGCACTTCGATGTCGGCCCTGAGACGCTGGCCCGGACGAACCTGGGGCGGCTGGCCCAAGGCAGTCGAGTCAACGTCGAGCGGTCGCTGCGCGTCGGCGACGAACTGGGCGGGCACCTGGTCACCGGTCATATCGACGCCACCGGAGCGCTCGACGAGCGCCGCGACGAGGACGGCTGGTCCGTCTGCTGGTTTCGCCTGCCGCAGCACTTGCTCGGCCAGGTCGCGCCACAAGGCTCGATCGCCGTTGACGGAGTCAGCCTGACCGTGGTGGCCGTCGAAGCGGCCCGATTCAGTGTGATGTTGATCCCGCACACGCTGAGCGTGACGACCCTGGGGCGTCTGCAGCCGGGCGACCCGGTCAATCTCGAAACCGACCTGCTGGCGAAATACGTCGAACGGCAATTCGCCGGCCGTTCGCAGTCGTCACCCGCGTAAGGACCCTCGCCCGATGTCGACCGGTTCGGCCCGCAATCAGACGCTGAGCTACCTGATGCGCACCTTCAAGCGCGTCGGGCTCGAACCGAGCGCGCGGCATGGGCAGAATTTCTTGATCGATCTGAACTTGCAGCGGCTGCTGCTCGAAAGCGCGGAGCTCGCGCCGACAGACGTCGTGCTCGAAGTCGGCACGGGGACGGGCGCCCTGTCGGTGCTCATGGCCGAGCGTGCCGCGGCCATCGTTACGGTGGAAATCGATCGTCACCTGGCACAGGTCGCCCAGGAGCAGTTGGCCGGCGCCGGAAACGTCGTGATGCTCGTGCAAGACGCGTTGCGCAACAAAAACAACATCAGCGACGCGGTGCTCGAAGCGGTGCGGGCGCAATTGGCCGTCGATCCAGCGCGGCGGCTAAAGCTCGTGGCCAATCTGCCCTATTGCGTGGCCACGCCGATCATCTCCAATTTGCTGTCGACCGACGTGACGCCGGTGCTCATGACGGTGACGATTCAAAAGGAGTTGGCCGACCGCATCGTCGCGGTGCCGTCGACCAAGGATTACAGCGCCCTGAGCATCTGGATTCAGTGCCAGTGCCACACGGAGATCGTGCGCGTGCTGCCTCCCGAGGCCTTCTGGCCGCGTCCCAAGGTGCACTCGGCCATCGTCCGCATCCGCCCGGACGAGGCGCTGCGGGCGGCGATTCCCGATCGTGAGTTCTTTCACGAGTTCGTCCGCGCGTTGTTCTTTCACCGGCGGAAGTTCTTGCGCAGCGTGCTCGTGGCGGCGTTCAAGAATCGGCTCGAAAAGCCCGAGGTCGACGAAGTCCTCGCGACGCTCGAGTTCTTTACTGCCGATACCCGAGCCGAGCAGCTCGACGTGCCGACGATTTTGCGGCTGTGCGAGGCGTTTCGTCTGCGGCTGGCCGCCGACGCGACTTAGGCTGGCTGCTGGCCGGCAGCCTCGGCTTCCAATTGCCGGCGGGCCGCCTCGATCGCCTCACGCTCGGCGGGCGCGGGCTCGGGCCAACGCAGCTTGAGATCGCGAATGGTCGCGACGAGCACCTCGGCCACCAACGCCCGGGTGACCCATTTGCGGTCGGCGGGCACGACGTACCAGGGGGCCCAATCCGTGCTGGTCGCGGCGATGCACTCTTCGTAGGCCTGCATGTACTGGTCCCAGTACTGCCGTTCGTCGAGATCTTTGGCCGAGTACTTCCAGTGCTTTTCCGGATCGCGCAACCGGTCGAGAAACCGCTCGCGCTGTTCGGCGGGCGAAACGTTCAAGAAGAACTTGACGATGGCCGTGCCATTACGCGCCAGGTGGTGTTCGAACGCGTTGATGTCGTCGTACCGGCCCTGCCAAAACCGGGTGTCGGGTTTGCCGACGGGCAAGCGTTGCGCTTCGATCAACTGCGGATGCACTTTGACGATCAGCACTTCTTCGTAGTAGGACCGATTGAAGATGCCGATGCGGCCGCGCTCGGGGAGCGATTTCATGCACCGCCAGAGAAAGTTGTGATCGAGATCTTCGGCCGACGGGTGCTTGAAGCTGAACACCTGGCAGCCTTGCGGATTCACGCCCGACATAACGTGTTTGATCGTGCTGTCTTTGCCGGCCGCGTCCATGGCCTGAAAGATCACCAACAGGCTCCAAGTATCGGCCGCGTAGAGCAATTCTTGCGACTCGGCCAAGGCGGCGACGCCATCTGCCAAGAGCTGCTGGGCGATCGCTTTGCGCTTCGCCTTGGGCAGATCCCGGTCGCCCGCCCAGCCGGGGTCATGCTCGGCCAGCGAAAGTTTCTTGCCAGGCTTCACCCGGCACATCTCGATCAGATCGGCGGGCGTCTTCTGCTTGCGCGACATGGCTCGACCCTCGAACACGCTTGCGGGAGGCCCTCCGTGCCCAGGTTCCCTGTCGCCGTGACACGTGCACAGTGTAATCAAGCGGCAAGCGCTACGCCGGGCCGAGGAGAAAACCGAAGAGCCGGTGCCGCGCCGCGGTGTCGAGCGGCGCGGCATATTCGCTGATCTCGTAGGCCTCGCACCAGGCAACTTCGCTCCCCCGCACGGGTCCATATGCGGCGATCAACTCGCGGCGGTAGCTGTCGGCAGCCGGCCGCAGGTGGGCCGTGTACCAGTCGTACAGCCATTGCCGCCGGGCGGCAGGCGCGGTGGGGACTTCCTCGAGCCGCTCGAGGTTAAACGGCAGCCATTCGAAGAACTGCGAGGCGTGACAGGCGAGCATGTCGACGATCGCGTCGAGCACGGGCCCCACGTCGACGACGACGTCGCCGGCCAGCGGTGCGGGCCGGGTAAAGCGGTCGGGCATCGAGGCGATGACCGGCATGCGCCGCAGGATCGGCACCTCGGGGACAACGGCCGGCACCGTAACCAGGTAGGCCGCATCGCGGACCGCGTGCGCGACGGCGCGGTGGTCGGGATGATAGTCGCTGGTGCGGTGCGTCAGCACCAGGTCAGGCCGAAACGTGCGCAGCTCCCGGATGACCCGCGCACGGACTTCGAGCGTGGGTTCCAAGGCGGCATCGGGATATTCCCAGACGGCCGATTCGGCCCCGATACGCGCGGCGGCGGCGGCAGCCTCCTGGCGACGCAGCTCGGCCAGCGGCGGCCCGGAGAGCGATTGATGCCCGGCGGCGCCGTTGGTTACCGAAATCATTCGGACCGCATGACCGCCGGCGGCATACAGCGCGGCCAGCCCGCCGGCGTGATATTCGCAATCGTCTGGATGCGCTCCGAGGATGAGCAGTCGCAAGGGGGTAGCCATGCACCGCAGTATAATCGGAGCAGTGCGGCGCAAAACGCACGGCGCTCGGATATCATGCTGGGGCCGGTCGTTGGCACTCCGGCGTGGCGTGGCGCGTGCATACTGCGGAGCACCCTATGAAGTTCATCGAGTTGTCCGGCAAGACCCTGTATCGCCTCTTGCAGCCGGATGAGATTGATCCCGAAGAACTGCGCAAAGCGGGCGTCAGCGAAGATAGCCTGGTGCGGATCAATCCCCAGGGCGACATCGAAGTCCGCAAGACGCGGAGCTGGGAAGTGATCGGCGGTTTGCTCGGCGATTTTTCCGAGCGCGTAAAGCGCGCCACCGGCCGCGATTGGGCCTAAGGCTGCGCGCCGTTCCGGCCGACCGTCATTGCGACTCGACCTTGGCCCAGAACGGATGCTGACGGTCGCCGCGCGTGCGGACGTCGTCAAGCATCACGGTCAGATCGGGCTGAATGGTGCCGCCGCCGCGCGGAATGCGCTGGTTGTTGACCGTGACCAGGATCTTCTGCTGGAAGTCGACCAATTCGGGCGACAGCCACACGGTGACCCGGCCTGCACCCGTCTTGATCCGCAGGCTGTTGGTGGTGCTGGCCGTGGCCGTGATGACCATGGCCCGGGTGCCGTTGGGAACCGGCCACGCGGCCGGATCGACGACGACTTTCGCGGGAAAGTCGTTCACTTCTAGCCAGTAGAAGTAGTTGTCCCAGGTGCGCATGGTGCGGCATTCGATTTCGCGGGGGAAAAAGTTGCGTTTGAAGCGCCCCATCCAGTCGAACAGCCGCAAGATCTCGTCGGAAAAATGCTCGTGGCCGCGGCCGCGGTATTCGACGGCCGTGAAGTTGAATCCCGTGCCCGTCAGGCAACGGTCCAAGTCGCGGGCGTTTTGCAGCGGCTTGGTGCCGTCGAGCTCGCCTTCAACGATGTAGAACGGCAGCGAGCGGGCATTTTCCCAGTAGAAGGCGCCGTACTTATCGGACACGGCCGCGATCGGGATCACGCCGGCCCACAGGTCCGGATGAGCCAGGCCAATGTCCCATGCGGCGTCGCCGCCCATTGAATGGCCGGAAAGGAACACTCGGTCGGTGTCGATTGCGAACCTCCGGCAGGCATCGCGCAGCGTGGCCAGGACCGCAGCATGGGCATGGGCCGAATAGTCGTACGAGGTTTGTCCGGCCGCGGTCCACGAGGGGGCGATCACCACGTAACCGTGGCGCGTCGCCTGGCCCAGCCGCATTTGCGATTTTTCGTCCCAGCCGCCGGCCCACCAGTCGACCTGATGCGCGGGAGTCGTTCCGGCACCGTGCAACGTGACAATCGCCGGGTAGCGACGGTGCGGGTCGTACTCTGGCGGCAATTGAATCAGGTATTGGTATTCCGGGTCGGGCGCGATCCCCGGCACGGTCAGCTCGTACAAGCCGCGCGCGCCGCCTTGTTCCTCGGGCAGCGGATACGGCGGTTTCAGCAGGGCCAGCAACTGAGCGACCAGCTCGGGCGACGCGCCTTCCTGGGAAATCACCTCGGAGAGCAACTGATCGCGCTTCACGCGGTTCGGCTCGTTGAAATACTCGACGGTGAGATTGCGCATGGTGTACATCGCCAGGGCCTGCGTCAGGTCCTGCGAGGCCCCGTTGCTGCCGACGAGCCAGCCGCTCAAGGCCAGTGCCACCTTTTCGGTTGGCTGCAATTGCGGGTCGTCGGCCAGGCGCAGATAGGCCGCGACGCGATCGAGCGTGTCGTGGTCGAGTTCGCTGAACATTTCATTGCGCGCGTCCTCGATCCGGTCGCGCAGCTCGGCGTCGGTAATCTGCGCCAGTTGCCGCTCGAAGCTTGCGTGAAACGATTGAACCTGGTCTTGCTCGGTCTGGTAAGACTCTTTCCATTGGCGTACCTGCTGCAAGATCTCGCCCGACACGCCGTCGGTCGGGAACTGTTCGAGCATCCGCAGGGCTAATTGGTGCTGGCCGGCGCCGCGGCGCAGCTCGATCTCGGACAACAGGCGGCGCGCGCTGAGCTGTCGCAACTCGTTCACCACCGGCTCGATCTGGCCCGAAAACGTCGGAAACTCCTGGGCGATCTGCTCGAGTTCCGCGCGGGCATCGGTGTAGCGCTCGCTTTGCAGGTACAGTCGGGCCACTTTCAGCCGATGCTCGACGTTGGTCGGATCGATGTTGTGGGCGAGGATCTTGCTCAACTGATCGCGCGGAATGCTGCTCGTGGCGATGCGGCAGTCCCAGATCGTGTTGAGCCCGACGACGCGCGTCCACTGCGGCGTGATTTCGTAGATGCCTTGGATGATCTCGATCGGGTCGCCGCCCGGACGCCCCATCCGGAAGATGCGCCGCCCATGCTCGTCGAACGGATCGACGCTGAGGATCATGCCCACGTTGGCCACGGTTGTGCCGCCCTGGGGCACGGGCTGCTTGAGTTGAAACCGCTCGTAGCTCGAGCTCTCAGGAGCGACTTGAGCGACCTGCCGCTTCGAAACAAAAGTCCGCCGCAGATCGTCGTCGATCATGACGATCAGCCTGGGGACGGGTGCGGCGTTCTCCGTGCGTTTTTTCGGATCGTCGGAAATGCTCGCCAGGGGGACGACTTTACCTTCGAGCACCCGGCCGTCGCGCATGGTGAGCTTGCCCGCTTGCGCCGCCGCGGCGACGACGAGCAGTTGCGCCATCGCGCCCAGCGCAAGCAACAGGGTACGTCGCAACATCCCCGCGCAACCTGTTCCGGTGACCTGACGAAGAAGGAGGAATCCGCGGCCTCGACATGCGGGCGATACGCGGCGCCCGTGCGGAGTCCCCCGTCCATTCTCGCCCACCCTGGGCGCCGGTCAATCAAAAGCAAGCCCCGGAAACGCTTTGCGGAGTTTGACACCTGGCGGGTCGAGAACGCAGAATCTGGGCAACTTGCATAAACCTATCGGTACCCCGCTTCGCAGGTGGCTGCTTGACCCGTCGCATTCACGCCTGGTTGTTTGTCGTGACGTTGGTGCTGCCCATCGCCGTGGTGCTATGCGTGGGAGTGGCGCGGCTGCTCGCGGCGGTGGGCGACACCGCCGGTGGGGTCGGCCTGGAGCGCGTGGCCCTCGGCCTGGGAATGCTGTGGGTGCTCTGTCTGGTGGGGCTCGTCCTGGTGCAATCGCTCCACCTGTTGAACCCTCCGCCACCGCCCCGCCATCCCCCCGGCTGTCCGCCGCAGCGCGACGAGATCGACGAGCTGTGAACCGCACGGAACGGGCCGAGCCGGCTGTGGTTGCGGGCTCGCGCGGAATCAGTCGCCCGCTTGGACCCACGCTTCGTTGAAGGCGGCATGCTTCATGCTTTTGCCTTCCTTGTCGCCCTGGCCTTGAAAGAAGCTGTAGACGCAGTGGATGCGTCCATCGGCCCCTTGAATGATCGCCGGGTAGTGGTAGGCGCCGGCCGGCTGCCGTTCGAGATGCCTGGTCCATTTCCAGGTTTTTCCCTCGTCGTCCGAGATCGACACGGCCAGGTGGTTGCGCCCCTGGGTGGTGTCGTTGTAGACCAGCGCGAAATGGCCGTTGGCCAGGCGAACCGCATCCAGGCCGCTGCCGGGGTTCGGCAGGTCGATCGTGCCGACGGGCCCCCAATGAATTCCCTCATCGGCCGACTCGCAGACGCGGATCTTTTCGAGCGGCCCGTTTTCGCGCATGTAGGCCACGAGCGAGCCGTCGTTGCGTCGGAGCACGGCGGGCTGAATGTTGCCGTAGCCGACCAGCGGCTCGCTGGCGTACCAGGTGGCGCCTTGATCGTCGCTGATCGCCATGATCGAGACGCTGTAGGTGTCGGTGTAGAGCGGCAGCAGGATGCGCCCGCTGGGCAGCACGGTGGGTTTGCAACGCGGTTGCCAGCCCAGCCGGCCGGAGAGCTTGTCTTGCAGTTGTTTCTTCACCATCTCGGCGAACGCCTTCTCGCGCGGCGACGGATTGGTCGTCTCGGCCAGCCGCGATTCGATCCCGGCGAGCATCTTTTCGTCCCAGTTGAGCGGGACCAGGGGGATCGATCCTTGCCACTCCCAGCGCGGCGCCGAGTCGTGCTGATAGTCGCTCGACACGCGGTATTGCGTGAGGCACGACTCCCAGGTGTTGGCCAGGATCAAGGGCCAGAACAGCCACAATCGCTGTTTGCCGTCGATCATCAGGCAGGTGTTGCAATCAGGAAAATGGGGCGTGTCGGCCCAGACCTCTGCTGCGCTCCATTTCGTGGCGCCCGGGGCCAATCGCGCCCCCATCACGCGCACGTCGTCGGCGCGGCGCTCGCCCGAGCCCCGGTACCAGGAAACCAGCAGCCCGCCGTCGGGGCACTCGACAATGCCCGGCGCATGGTTGTGCTGCGAGTGCAGTTCGAAAACGAGTTCGGCCTGGTAGCTGGGCTCTTGGGCCGCAACGGGATGTGCAGACAGTGCCGCGCCCAGCGCCGTTGTGAATAGGAGCAAAGTGCCGATTGCGGTGCGGTCAAAGTGGTGCATCACGGGGGCCTCGATCTCAGGTGCTGTGCAATACCGACGCGTCGACCAGCGACAGCGCGGTACCGGGAATCGTCAGGATGAAGTCTGCGCCAAACGCCTTGGCCGGGGTTGAGAAGCCGGCCGGCGCCTTGCCGGCCAGGACCTGTTCGAGCACGGCCAGCGTCGTGGCGACAGTTAAAGGATAGCCTCCCGGCGTCTCGAGCGTGGCTTCGACCGACGCGCCGGCGGCGTTCGTCACGCGGCCCCACAGCGAACTGCGGCTGGCTTTCAGTTCCTGCTCGTTAGGGCCCGGCACCGTGGCTTCGATGCGGCGCTTCAGCAGCCGTTGCACGACGCCCAACCCGGCCAGCGGCATGATCCAGCGCAACCACCGCGTAGCCCGCACCTGGGAGCGCGGCAACGCGGCGTAGGTTTCGATGTTCGGGATGCCCGTCGAGTAGTACGCGCTGGCCACGTCGCCCCAGGGAATCGTGACGACTGGGCGGAGGCCGCTCGCGAACCGGACCTCCATGCTCTTCCACCCGGGCGGCACGGGCACGATGTGTCCGTCGATCCGGGCACGACCGCCGCGCGGCAGGTTTTCGACCATCGTCTTGGCCGTGCCGGGACTGAGGCCGCTGAGACCCAGGAACGCCAGTTGCAAATGCGTGGCATCGGGCAAGGCACGTTTGAGGATGGCTGCCAGGCAATCGGAAGGCACGACGTCGAAACCGACCGCCGGCATGATGGTGATTCCGGCCGCCAGGGCCTGCTGATCGAGCTGTGCACCCGCCTCGATGACATCGATTTCGCCGGTGATATCGAGATAGTTGGCCTTGGCCCGCAGGCAGGCCTGCATCATGGGCGCGGCAGTGGCCGAAAAGGGGCCGGCACAGTGCACCACCGTGTGCACCCCGGCCAGTTGCGCGGCGATTTGGCCCGGATCGTCGAGCGGAAACACGCGAAAGGGGCAATTGAGTTCCTTCGCCAGGGGCTCGATCGCCGCCAGGCTGCGTCCCGCGAGGACGGGGCGTTGGCCCCGCTGTGCAGCCTCGCGGGCAGTCAGACGGCCCGTGTAGCCGTTCGCCCCGTAGATCATCCAGGCAGGTTCAGACATGAGTTCCCCAGAGAGCGCAGGTCGCATGTACCGCGAGCAGGCGGCATTCTAGCGATCCGATGAAACCATGGGGGACGAATTGTCGCACCCTGGGGAAATCCGCTTGGCAGGCAGCGGGCTTTTGTCCACAGTGGCGGCTTGGCCGCAGGGCGCTCGGGACGCAGCGAGTCATTGTCGCCTGCCACGAACCGCGGTTTGCTTCGTAACTACCGACGCGAGCACACCTTGACGAAGCGGCAGGGATGGCTAGCTTGAGCGTTTTCTTCGTCGCTTCCGGACCCTCTGGAGAGGCCCGGCACGTGCCTTCCTTTGGTCGCGCACGATCTGCCGTCGGGGTACCGCGAGGTATTGGGGGCAGAGCGTCGGGTTCGTGAGTGCGTCGTCTTGCCCGCGGCCGCCGTTGGCAGACTCACCGGGCTGAGATTGTTGATTTGCCTCGCCACTGTTCCCATTCGAGGGACGCGGCCAGGTTGAAACTTATTCAGACACTAAGAACATCAGGCATCTTCATCGAATTCGGAGCGTAGCGATCATGATCCAACGTCGTCCGGTAGGACTCGCACTCCTCGCGGCAGTAGCCGCGTTGTGCCTCGTAGGGGCACCTCGAGCGTACGGCCAAATGGCGCCCGCAGCCGGCGAAGCGGCCGCGCCGGCCGAGACCTCGGCCGACGCGCCGGCGCACGCCGAGGGGCACGGCGGCGGTGAAATCGCCGTCAAGATTCCGTCGCTCGACAAGCAGTACCTCGGCAGCATCTCGGGCCGCCACCTGCTGATGGCGGGTCTGGTCGTCTGCGTCGCCGGGCTGGGTTTCGGGCTGGTGATCTACAACCGGCTCAAGGCCATGCCGACTCACAGCTCGATGCGCGAAATCTCCGAGTTGATCTACGAAACCTGTAAGACCTACTTGATCACGCAGGGCAAATTCATCCTGATTCTCGAGTTGTTCATCGGCGCCGTCATGGTGGCCTATTTCGGCTGGCTGATGGCCGAGCCGTTGCAGATGACCCCCGGCAAGGTCACGGCGATCATCGTGGCCAGTCTGGTGGGGATCGCGGGCAGCTACGGCGTGGCCTGGTTCGGGATTCGGGTCAATACGTTTGCCAACAGCCGCTCGGCGTTCGCCGGTCTGCGCGGCAAGCCCTATCCGACGTACCAGATTCCGTTGATGGCCGGGATGAGCATCGGCACGATGCTCATCAGTACCGAGCTGATCCTGATGTTGTGCATTCTGTTGTTCGTCCCGGCCGACCTGGCGGGGCCGTGTTTCGTCGGGTTTGCGATCGGCGAATCGCTCGGCGCCTCGGCCTTGCGAATTGCGGGCGGCATCTTCACCAAGATTGCCGATATCGGCTCGGACCTGATGAAAATCGTCTTCAAGATCAAGGAAGACGATGCCCGTAACCCCGGGGTCATCGCCGACTGCACGGGCGACAACGCTGGCGACTCGGTGGGGCCGACGGCCGACGGTTTTGAAACCTATGGCGTGACGGGCGTCGCGCTGATCGTGTTCATCTGCTCCAAGGCGATTTCCAACGTCAGCATCCAGCAGGACCTGATCGTCTGGATCTTCGCGATGCGCGTGATGATGATCGTCGCCAGCATCCTGGCCTACTACGTCAACGAGTTCGTCTCGGGCAGCCGGTACCGCGATGCATCCCATATGAACTTCGAGGCCCCGTTGACCTTCCTGGTTTGGGTCACCTCGCTGATTTCGATCGGCCTGACCTACGCCGTCTCGTACCTGCTGATTCCCGAGTTGGGCGGCAGCAAGGACTTGTGGTGGCAATTGTCGACGATCATCACCTGCGGCACCTTGGCCGGTGCGATTATCCCCGAGCTAGTGAAGATCTTTACCTCGACCGAGTCGCTGCACGTCCGCGAGGTGCTTGCAGCCTCGAAGGAGGGCGGCGCGTCCCTCAACATCCTGGCCGGCCTCACGGCGGGCAACTTCAGCGCGTACTGGATGGGCATGGTCATCGTCGCCCTGATGGGCATCGGCTACGGCGTGAGCACGATGGATCTGGAAAACGTCATGAAGGCGGCCCCTGTGTTCGCCTTCGGACTGATCGCCTTCGGGTTTCTGGGGATGGGCCCGGTCACGATCGCCGTCGACAGCTATGGACCCGTGACCGACAACGCGCAAAGCGTGTTCGAGTTGTCGATGATCGAAACGCTGCCGGGCATCAAGGAAGAGATCAAGCGGGACTACGGTTTCGACGTCGATTTCGAGCGCGGCAAAGAGTTCCTCGAAGAAAACGACGGTGCGGGAAACACCTTCAAGGCCACGGCCAAGCCGGTGTTGATCGGCACGGCCGTCGTCGGCGCCACGACGATGATCTTCTCGATCATCATGAACCTGACCAACGGCCTCGAGAACCAAAGCGAGCTGGTGAAGCTCTCGCTGATGAACCCGCTGTTCCTGCTAGGCCTGATCGTGGGCGGATCGGTGATCTTCTGGTTCACCGGCGCTTCGACCTGGGCCGTCGTGGCCGGCGCTTATCGGGCCGTCGATTTCATCAAGAAGAACATCAAGCTCGACAGCTCGGTGACCAAGGCCTCGGCCGCCGACAGCACCCGCGTCGTCGGCATATGCACGCAGTATGCCCAGCGCGGGATGTTCAACATCTTCCTGGCCGTGTTCTTCAGCACGCTGGGCTTTGCCTGTATCGACCCGTTCTTCTTCATCGGCTACTTGATCTCGATCGCCTTGTTCGGCTTGTACCAGGCCATCTTCATGGCCAATGCCGGCGGCGCCTGGGACAACGCCAAGAAGCTGGTCGAGACCGAGCTCAAGCAGAAAGGCACCGAGCTGCACGACGCGACGGTCGTGGGCGACACCGTCGGCGATCCGTTCAAGGACACCTCGAGCGTGGCCATGAACCCCGTGATCAAGTTCACCACGTTGTTTGGGTTGCTGGCCGTCGAATTGGCCGTCGGCATCACCAATCGGGCCAATGGCGACAGCACCACGGCGATGGTCATGGCGGGCGTGTTCATTGCCCTGAGCATGCTGTTCGTCTGGCGCAGCTTCTACGGCATGCGGATCAGCTCGGCCGAAGCGGCCTGATGCCGGACTGGCCGCAGCGTCTTAAACAACAAGGCCCCTGGCGGCTCGTGACGAGCTGCCAGGGGCCTGTGCTTTGGTAGAGAGAGAACTTCAATCGGGACGAAACTCACCGCCGGCCGCAGCACCTCGAGGGCGACTGCACACCGCGCGGCGACATGTGCAATACAGGGCTCGACGCCTGCGTCCGGCCGTGGGGCCGGCTACGCCTCGGCGGCGAGCAAGCAACTGCCCGGTGGATCAACCATCGCTGGCCCTCCTGATTCGTTCGAGGAGTGATGTCCAGAACCGTCGTTGTGCACTTGTCCGCGGACTACCTTCAAATATCCAATCGGCATCGCCCTGGTCAATTATTTGGCGCCGGCGTTCCGCGAATTTCTCAGCGATTTTTCGCGGTCGAGAACCGCATTTGCGTCTGAGGAAAGATTTGCCGGCACCCCGCGTGGCCGTGGCCCGCGGCGGCGGCTGCGCTAGGCAATAATCGAGCGCCGCCGGGCCAGGTAATCCCAGACGACATAGCGGTCGAGATCCCGCCCGGCGGTGAAGAATACGCGCCCCTTGGTCGATTCGGCGAGGCGGTAGGCAAACTGCACGTCCTCGCGCGATTGTGACCAGCTGGGCAGCAAGAAGATGTTGATCGTCACGCCTTCGCGCTGGCAGAGTTGCCCCTCGCGCAGCGTGGCGCGTTCGGTCGTCACGTGTGCCGGATAGAGCATATAGAGCATCGAACCTTCGAAGTGTGCCGTGGGCAGGCCGTCGGTGATCAAGATCACCTGCCGGTTGGGCGTGTCTTGCACCGCCAGGAATTGCCGCGCCAACTGCAAGCCGTGCTGCAGGTTGGTGAAGTGGTGCGGCACCTGCGCCTCGGTGATGTTCGGGTTGCTCATGTCGGCCCGCAGCCGCACGCGGTCGTCGAACACCGTGACCATCTTCGGCATCAGCGTGGCGATCTCGGCCGGACGGCACGGCTTGGCAAAGGTGTAGACCTGCACGAACTGCAGGTAATCGCCCGGATACTCCTTGCGGATCAAGCCCTCGAGCGCCAACGCCATGCGCTTGACGTTCACGTACAGCCCGCCGTAGCGCATCGAGCCGCTCATGTCCATCAGCACCACGGTCGCGCATTTGGGCGAATTGCGCGTGCGATGGATGACGATGTCTTCGGTCTTCATCTGCAGCGGCAACTGCGGTCCGGCGCGGAGAATCGTATTGATCAGCGTGCCGGTCGTGTCCATCTGCGCCAGCGAATCGCCAAACTCGTAGGCCTTGGTTTGTTGCAGCTCAACGGCGCCCTCGCCGACGACCGGACCCGTGTGCCGGCCGGTCCGCGAGGGTGCCAGTTCGCTGAAGATCCGCGATAGCAGCCGGGCCTGAAACAAGCGATACGCCTGGGGCGTGAGCTGGTAGCCCCGGCGCGTGCGTTCGAGTCCTTGCGACTCGGCGATCTGCCGCAGGTATTCATTGATCTGCTCCTGCAGCTCGTTGAGCTTCTGCATGTCGCCCGGCTCGGCGAAGTTGGCCAGCTCTTCGAGATCGATGACGCCGATCTGCGCCGTCTTGGCGGCTTCTTCGAGTTGCTTGAGCAGCCGATCGATCATCTCCAGTTCGGCCTTGATCTCCAGGGCCTGCGGCACCGTGAGTTTTTCGCGACCAGTGAACGCATACTTCGCCGCCAGCTCGTCGACCTGGTATTTGTCGCCCAGGCGGTCGACCAGCGTCACGATTTTCTGCGCAAACGCCGAACGCTCGCCGCCGGCCCGATACCAGAGGCGTTCCAGATCGCGGAGCTGCTCTTCCGCAAAGGCCTTCTGAAACGGTTGGCGGAGCTGCCGTGGCGGCTTGAGCGATTCGCCCAGTTGGCGATACGTATCGGCCGCGGCACGCTTCGCGGCGTCGGTCTCGTACGTCTCGAGAATCTTCCGCTTGCGCTCGCGGAGCATCTCCAGGAGGGCGTCCAGGCTCGGTCCCAGGCCGGCAATCTGGCTGGGATCGAGCCGCACGGCACGGGCCAGCTCTTCGTCGGTCAGCTCGCGGAGCGAGCCGTAAGACAGCAGGTGCTCGAACGCGGGCGACACCAGGTCGGCCGGCGGCTGCGTGGGACTGGGGAATTGGGCCGGGTCGTAGCTCTGGTAGGTGTGGATGATCCCGCCGAGCTCTTTACGAGAGCTCATAGACGATCCTCCCATGATGCTGCGAACGCGAGATGCGGTCGGTGGCATACAGTCCGGCCAGCACGAACTCGACACAAGAGGCCCGGACCGCGGCGTCTTGGCTGGCGTTCATTTCGAACGCCTTGTCCCAGGCGGGGGGCACGCGCTGCAGCCGTTCGGCATAGGCCGCCGACGGCAACAGGTCGCCCACCTCGATCTTCACGCCCTCGCCGAAGATCTTGGCAATCTCCTCGAGGCCGTGACGGTCGACATATTCCTCGAACACCGTGCGGACGGCCTCGGCCACCAGGGCGTCGAGCACTTGACGCTCGGTGAGCTGGTGGCTGCCCATCAGGTCCAATTCCAGCTTGCCCAGCGACGAGCTGTAAAGGTGACCCAAATCGCTGATCCGTGGCACCGCGGGCCGCTCGCCGTGACGAATGCCGCGTTGCCGGGCGCTGGCCACCATCGTGCGATAGTTGGCGATGCTGAACCGCGCGCTGACGCCGGATTGCTGGTCGATGTACTTTGATTTGCGCGCTGCGACCGTGATCTCCTCGACGATCTCCTTCATGAAGTAGGGCACCACGACCGGAAATTCGCCACCGAGATCGAGTCCGGCTTCCTGCTCGAAGATCTGGATGCCGAGGTCGCGCTCGCGCGGGTAGTGCGTGTGAATCAGCGAGCCGATGCGGTCCTTCAACTGCGGAATCACCTTGCCGCTGCGGTTGTAGGTCGCGGGGTTCGCCGAAAACAGGATCAGCACGTCGATATCGAACTGGATCGGGTAGCCGCGAATCTGGACGTCGCGCTCCTCGAGGATGTTGAACAAGCCAACTTGCACGAGCTCGTCCAGCTCGGGCAGTTCGTTCATCGCGAAGATGCCGCGATGCATGCGCGGGATCAAACCAAAGTGCAACGCCTCTTCGGCCGCCATGCTCGTGCCACCGGCCAGTTTCGAGGGATCGATGTCGCCGATCAAGTCGGCGAACTTCGTGCCCGGTGCGAGTCGTTCGGCGTAGCGCTCGCGTCGCGGCCACCAGGCGATCGGTACCTGGTCCTGGGGCAACTCGGCGATCGCCGCCTTGCCGGCCTTGGTGATGGGCTTGTATGGGTCGTCGTGCACGGCCGTTTCGGGCAGGTCGAGGTACGGCAATTCCTCGTCCAGGAACCGGACCAGCGCGCGCATCAACCGGCTCTTGGCCTGGCCCTTTTCGCCCAGAAAAAGCATGTCGTGCTGCGCCAGCAGCGCGATGTTGATTTCCGGGATGACCGTGCTTTCGTAGCCCAAGATGCCCGGGAACAGCTCTTCCTCGGCCGCGAGCGCCCGCAGGAAGTTGTCGTGCAACTCTTGTTTGACCGTCTTGGATACCCAACCGCTGTCGCGCAATTCCCGAAGATTTGCCGGTCGTGTCGAAGCGGTCGTGGCCATGAGGTTCTCGTCGCTCAGGGAGTTGGGCCGCCCGCGAGGCGGGCGCGCATCGCTCGGCGGCGATGTCCGCCTGAGATTATAGCGCCCCACCCAGCCGGGACGAGCAATTGCCGCGCCAGCAGCGGGGATGTTCGAGGTTCGCGGCCGTCAGACCCCCTGCCCTGCCGGCTGGCTGGGGGCGATGCGCTCTTCGCGATCGGCGAGCGAAAACACCTCGGCGATCACCTCTTCGAGCGGCTGATCCTCGACGCTGACATCGTCGATCGCGTAGCCTGCCAGGATGGCGGTCATCGTCTCGGCGACCGTCCGCCGCGGAATGCGCAGCCGCACATTGGGTGCCTTCAGCTCCAACACCTCACCGTAACGCCCGAATTCGGCCGCCAGCCGCTGGGCGTCCGCCGCCTCGGTGGAGAAGTTCTCTTCGCCCAGTTGCAGCCGCACGATCTTGGTGTTGCTGAACCGGTCGATGATCCCCTCGAGCGACCCGTCGTACATGATCCGGCCCTGCGCGATGATCACGACGCGTTTGCAGAGCGCCGCGATATCCTTCATGTAGTGGCTCGTCAGCAGAATCGTGATCTGCCGCGCCTGCTGGTACTGTCGCAGAAAGCCCTGGATGTTGTGCTGCGCGATGACGTCCAGGCCGATCGTCGGCTCGTCGAGGAACAACACGTCGGGCGAATGCAGCAGGGCCGCGATCAGCTCCATCTTCATCCGCTCGCCAAGCGAAAGCTCGCGCACCGGCCGCTCGAGCAATTCGCCCACGGTCAGCAGCTCGCACAGCTCGTCGCGCGTGCGCTCGAAGGCGGCCGGCTCAAGGCCGTAGATCTGCTGGTGGAGCCGGAACGACTCCTGGGCCGGCAGGTCCCACCAGAGCTGGTTCTTCTGGCCCATCACCAGCGCGAACCGCCGGCGATATTCGTTCTCGCGCAGCCACGGCACATGGCCCAACACGCGGGCCTCGCCGCTCGTGGGGTTGATCACGCCCGAGAGCAACTTGAGCGTCGTGGTCTTGCCGGCGCCGTTCGGCCCGAGGAAGGCCACGAACTCACCGCGTTCGACGGTCAGATCGATCGAACGGACGGCTTGCACCTCGCGATATTGCCGGCGTCCCAGGCCACGGATCGAAGCCCAGAGCCCCTCGCGCTTCTGATAGACCCGGTACGTTTTTGAGAGGTGTTTGATTTCGATGGCCGGCATGGTGAGGGATTATAGCGTCCGCAGGTCGCGAGGCTCGGGTCGCCCTTCTACGGCGCGCCAAGTTGCTGTGGTGTCACGGGTTGCTCGCGTTGTCACTCGGGGGGGCCTGCGGTACAATCCCGGCACGCATGCCTGAGGCATTCGCCGGCAGCGCAGGCGCCATTCGCGGCGCGGCGTGGTCGGCTCGCTGCCTCGGCTCGATCCACGGACGTCGATCCAGCCAGCAACGGAGGGCCCTGCCACGCTTAATGCCCGCGTCGGGATTGGTCACGACACCCATCGCCTCGAGCCGGGCGATTGCCTGCGCCTAGGGGGGGTGGCCATTCCGCACGATCGCCGAGCCGTCGGCCACAGCGATGCGGACGTGTTGTTGCACGCCGTCACCGATGCCCTATTGGGCGCCGCTGCCCTGGGCGACATCGGCGAGCTGTTTCCCGACACCGACCCGGTCAACCGCGGCCGCGATTCGGCCGAGATGTTGCAACTGGCTGCCGCGCGGGTACACGCGGCCGGCTTCGACGTCGTCAATCTCGACTGCATCGTGTTTGCCCAGCGGCCGAAGCTGTCGCCCTACAAACTCGAGATTCGTCGCTGCATCGCCGAGTTGTTGGGGCTGAGCACGGACCGGGTAGGGATCAAGGCAAAGACGGGCGAACACGTCGGACCGGTGGGCCGCGAAGAGGCCATCATGGCCGAGTGCGTGGCGCTGGTCGAACTGCGAAATGCGGACTGAATCCTCGGCAGCCACGCCTGGCAAGACGACAGCACGCAATCCTTTAGGGTAAACGAGACGATGGCGACCAGCACGGCCTCTGCAACCGCAACCACTCCCCTGCCCACGACCGCCGAGCTGCGGGTCTATAACACGCTGACCCGATCCAAGGAAAAGCTCGTGCCGCTGGTGCCGGGCAAGGTGGGCATCTACCTCTGCGGACCGACGGTCTACAAGCCGAGCCACATCGGGCACATGGTCGGGCCGGTCATCTTCGACGCGATCAAGCGCTACCTCGTCTACAACGGTTACCAGGTGACCCTGGTGGTCAACGTCACCGATGTCGACGACAAGCTGATCAACGAGAGCCGCGCGCGGGGCATCGACATGCCCACGTTGGCCAAGGAAATGACCGACGACTACATGCGAAACCTGGCAGCGATGGGCGTCGACTCGATCGACCATTTTCCGCGCGCCACAGACAACATGGACGAGATCGTCCGTTTCACCCAGGATCTGATCGACAAGGGCTTCGCCTACCCGGCCGACGGCGACGTGTATTTCGACGTCGGCCGCGACTCTGACTATGGCAAGCTCAGCGGCCGCAGTGTCGAGAGCATGCAAGGCGAAGGCGGCGACATGGCCGCGCGCAAGCGCTCGCCGCACGATTTTGCCCTCTGGAAGGGCGCCAAGGCTGGCGAACCCGCCTGGCCGAGCCCCTGGGGGCCGGGTCGCCCCGGTTGGCATATCGAGTGTTCGGCGATGAGCCGCCGCCTGCTGGGCGAGTCGTTCGACATTCACGGCGGCGGCCTCGATCTGGTCTTCCCGCATCACGAAAACGAGATCGCCCAAAGCGAATCGTGCCACGGCAAGCCGCAGGCGAAGTACTGGATGCATAACGGTCTGATGCAAGCGGCCGGCGAGGTAGGCAAGGTCGGCGGGCGCAACACGCGCACCGACGAAGCGCCCCCTGCCGATCAGGCTACGCAAGAGGCCGGCAAAATGGGCAAATCGAAGGGCGCCAGCGCGTTTCGAGATTTGCTCGCCCAATTCCGTGCCGAGACCATCCGCTATTTCCTGCTCAAGACGCAGTACCGCAGCCCGATCTACTACAGCGAAGAACAAATCAAGTCGGACGATGCCGCGCTCGAATCGTTCTACCGCTTCTTCAAGCGGTTTCAGCGCGCCACGGGCCAGGATTACTACGCCCTCGAGGCTCCGGCCCGCCGCGACCAAGGCGACAAGCATCTGGCCGGGTGGAGCGCTCAGGGCGACGCCGAGACGAAACTGCGCGCGCAGGCGAGCGAGGCCCGGCGACGGTTTCTCGAAGCCATGGACGACGACTTCAACAGCGGCGCCGCCGTGGGCGTGCTATTCGACCTGGTACGGACGCTCAACAAATTCATCGACAGCGAAAAACTCGACACGGGCAACAAACCGACCGAGTCCGCCGTTGCCGCGCTGACCCGGGCGACGGCCGTCTTCCGCGAGCTGGCCCTGACGATGGGACTGTTCCGGACGCCGTCGCCGCCGCTGGCCGGATCGGGCGACGATTCGCTCGTCGCGCCGCTGGTCGAGCTGCTGATTCGGGTGCGGGCCGAGGCGCGCAAGGCGAAGAACTTTGCAATGTCGGACATGATTCGCGACCAGTTGGCCGCCTTGGGCATCGTGATCGAAGATCGCCCCGGCGGTACCGAATGGTCGCGCAACAGTTGACCAGGCGACGGACGCCGATGTTTCCTCTCGGCGTGGCGAAGTGACTGCTGCGGAACCCGCGAATCTGAAACGCCGCGTCCTGGGCATCGACCCGGGATTGAACATCACCGGCTACGGCGTGCTCGAGGTTGCCCCCGAGGGACCGCGGCTGTGCGAGGCCGGCGTCGTCCGCGGGCGGACGCGCAATTCGCTCACCGCGCGGCTGCTGGAAGTGCACGAGGGCGTCACCGAGGTGATTCGACAACTGCGGCCCGAAGTGATGGCGGTCGAGCAGTTGTACGGGCACTATGAACGGCCGCGCACGGCCATCCTGATGGGCCACGCGCGGGGCGTCATCTGCCTGGCCGCGGCGCAGGCCGGGATTCCGGTCGTCCATTACGCGTCGACCCAGGTGAAAAAGGTGCTCACCGGCGCGGGCCGTGCGCCCAAGTCGCAGATGCAACTGGCGATTCAACGCGAACTGCGGCTGCTGACAGTGCCCGAGCCGCCCGACGTGGCCGACGCGCTGGCCGTGGCCCTGTGTCATTATTATCTCCACGGCCGACAGATGCGATCGGCCAAGAAGGTCCTGCCCGAATGATCACGAAGATGACCGGACGGCTGGTGAGCGTCGGCGAGGAGGAGCTCACCGTGGCGGCGGGGGCGTTCGAGTACGAGGTGCTGATTCCCGAGTTTGCGCGGCGCCAGTTGCAGGCCAGCTTGGGCCAGGAGATCGTGCTGCACACGATCGAATATCTCGAAGGGAACCCGATGCAGGGGCGGCAAACGCCGCGCATCGTGGGATTCTTGAACCTCGTCGAGCGCGAGTTCTTCGACTTGTTCTGCTCGGTCGATGGCGTCGGCGCGAAGAAGGCCTTGCGGGCGATGGTCCGGCCCGTGGCCGAGATCGCGCAAGCCATCGAGGAACAGGACGCCAAGTTGTTGTCGACATTGCCGGGCGTCGGGCCGGCCGTGGCCGAACGGATTATCGCCAAGCTGCGTCGGAAGGTGCCCAAGTTCGCCCTGCTCGTGGCGCGGGAAATGCCCGAAGGGGCCGAGGTCTCGCGCGACGTCGTCGCCGAAACGTTCGAGGTGTTGCGCAGCTTGGGCCACAGCGACAGCGATGCCCGCAAGCTGCTCGACGCGGCCCTCGGCGGCAAGAAAAAGTACAAGGACGTACAGGAACTGCTGCAGGCCGTATATCAACAGAGCCACAAGCGCGCGTAGTTGGTGCGGCCACGGCGTTCGCTCTCCCCTTGCGGGCGCCTACCAATTGATGTGGATGCCGCGGGCGGCGAGATCGGCCGTCAACTGCCGGGGCGTGGTGAATTGCACGGCATCGAAGCCCGCAGCCCTGGCCCCTTCGACGTGGGTCGCAATATCGTCGACGAAGAACGCCTCTTCCGGAGCGACTCCGGCGAGCGCGGCGGCCCGCTCGTAGATCGCCCGTTGCGGTTTGAGCGCTTGCAGGCGAAAGCTGGCGGCGTGGACCTCGAAAGCGCCGGGAATGATCCCGTAGCGCCCCGAGGTGAAATAGTCCCAGTGCATTTCGCTGGTGTTCGACAGCAGCCCGAGCCGGTGGCCGGCGCGTCGCAGATGCCCCACGATGGCATGCACGGGTGTATTGATCTCAAAGATTGCGCTCGTGGCATACGCGACTTGCTCGATCGTCGGCCGCGACTCGGTGACGCGGCAGAACTCCTCGTAGAACTCCGGCGTGGACAATTCTCCCTGTTCGTAGCGCAGCTCCAGCCCGCTGGCGAACAGCAGGTCCCAGATGCGCTGTTCGGTGCTGCCGACGAGCGCCGCCACTTGCCGGCAGGCGATCCGGTGATCGAAGAACAGCAGCACGTTGCCGATATCGAAGAACAGGAATTTCGGGCGAGTCATCGGGAGTTTTCGTGGTTCGTCGGTCGTAACACGGCCGCGGCCGGTTGCCGCGGTTTGTCGGCCGGCAGAATAGTCGGGCCGGGCCGGATTGAACAGGCAGACTCCGCTGCGCTGCCGCACGATCGAGCCGGCTCACTGATTGGCGCGGCGATCTTGCGAGATCCGCGGCGCCGCGAAAGAATAGCGGCCGCTTGGGGCGGATCCGTCCTGGTCTTTGAGAAGGAAAAGGAAACCATGACCGTTTTGCACACCGGCAGCACCAAGGCCTTTGCGGCCGGATGGGAGGACATTTTCGGCAAGTCGGGCGGCAAGTCGTCGTCCTCCGGCACCGCCAAAAAGACTGCCCAGCAGCCCTCGGGCAAGAAGAAGTCGGCCTCGAAGAGCCCTGCGAAAAAATCCCCGGCACCGAAAAAAGCCGTCGCCAAGGCCTCGACCAAGAAGAAGACCAAGGGCAAGAAGAAGTAACGGCCGGCGGCCTGTCGCGCCTCAGGCGCGCGACAGGTAGTCGCCCGTGCGCGTGTCGATCTTGATCGTTTCTCCCTCGGCCAGGTACTCGGGCACCTGCACCATCAGGCCCGTTTCGAGCGTGGCTGGCTTGGTGCGCGAAGTGGCCGAGTTGCCGCGCACGGCCGGGTCGCACTGCGTGACCTTCAACTCGACCGTCAACGGCAATTGAATGCCGACGCACTCGTCGTTGTAGATCAATGCCATGGCGCCCTCGGTGTTTTCCGTGAGGTATTTCGCCTCGTCGCCGACGGCCTCCTGCGAGAGACTGTACTGGTTGAAATCCTCCTGATCGAGGAAGTGGACCTCGTTGGCGTCGGCGTACATCAGCTTCACCGGCCGGCGCGTGAAATCGGCCTCGGGCAGTGATTCGCCGCCCTTGAGCACGATGTCGACCTTCTGTTTCGAGATCAGGTTCATCGCCCGGTACTTGTAAAGCGTCGCGGCGCCGCGGGCCGAAGGCGACTGCACGTTTACCGACTTGATCAGGCAGGGCTGAGCGTTGAACACCACAGCGGTGCCGGGCTTGATGTCCTTGGCCAACATGGCGGTTTCCGTACTCCTGTAATCCGGGCCAGCAATAGGGGTGTGCGGTAAGGCGGCAAACGGGCTGCCGCAGGCGAGGGAAGCTGCACGGCTTCCACCCCGGGACGATCGCAGATCGCTCAGAGCATCGTGCCCGATTGCGGATCGACGCCGATGCCGTCGGTCATCTGGGCGAGTGTTTCGACGACGGCCAACAACGCGCCGGGATCAAAGCTGGGTTCCTCTTCGCCGCCGGGGACGTCGAGGCGTTCGAAATGCAGGACGTCGAATCGCACGTCGCATTGCGGCAATTGGGCAAGTCGCTGTTCTTCGTCGGCATCCCGGGCACAGCCGCGCAGCTCCTTGCAGAGGGCATTACGCTGGTCGATCACGTCGTCGCCCTCGAGAAAGCTGATGTCGAGGGCGGCGAAATCTTCCGGCGAGCGGATGGTCATGGCCTCGAACCGGCCGGCGTCGTCGCTCGTCAGGTTGGTCAGTTCGAAGCGGCGATTGAGACGGGCGATGGCGTCGCGCACCTGGTTGAGTTGCGGCCGCTTGGCACTCTTGAACATCACGAAGTACGTGTCGCGCCACTCGTATTCCTGGTCTTCAAACAAGCTCATCCCTCACTCCGGCCGGCAGGTAAGCCGGCGTTGAAACAGCGTTTCGCATCGCCCGGTTTCGTCGGACCACAGCACGTCTGCCCGAGACGTGCTGCGCCGCGGCCCTGCGGTGCTCCATAGCGGCCCCGCCCTGTGCGCTCAATAGTCGTCTGCGTCGCGCTCGATGCCGCCTTGCCATTCTTCAAGTGCCCGCAGCATCGCATCGCGTTCTTCGCGGTTGGCCCAAACGCTTTCGCCCTGCTCCAGGCGAATCTCGTAGTTCCCCTCCTGCTCGCAGTCCGTGGCCCCACAGAAGTGTGGGACCGAGGCGACCCAGATCACGCGGTACAACGGGATATGTTTATCATCAACGACGCAGAAGATCGACATGGCGAATTCTCCCCAATCTACTTCCTTGGTATTCATTCTACGCGGCTGGCTGCGAGGTGGCGCAACGGGCTGCACACCGCGTGGCTCAGGCCGGCGGTTTGTTCGATGGAGCCTGGGCGGCTGCCCCCAGCTCGGCGCTGCGTCGGGTTGCAGCTTCGACGGCATTGATCAGCGCAGCCCGCACGCCGCCATTTTCCAGGGCTTGCAGGCCGGCGATGGTCGTGCCGCCGGGGCTGGCCACCTGGTCCTTTAACAGGCCAGGATGCTGGCCAGTGGCCAAGACCATTGCGGCGGCGCCCTTGACGGTTTGGGCAGCCAGGGCCATTGCCACGTCGCGCGGCAGGCCCATGCGGACACCGCCGTCGGCCAGGGCCTCGACCATCACATAGACGAATGCCGGCCCCGACCCGGACAGCCCCGTCACGGCATCCAGCAGCGTTTCCGCCACAGAGTGGGCCATGCCGACCGTTGCCAGCAAGCGCGCGACGTGGGCACCATCTTCGGGCGTCGCGCGCGGTCCCAGGCAATAGGCGCTGGCGCCTTCGCCGATCAGGCACGGTGTGTTCGGCATGACGCGAACCAATCGCGGCACACCGCCAGTGGCGCCGTCGAGTGTGCCAAGCTGCACACCTGCCGCCACCGAGACCAGCAAGTGGTCGCGTCGCCATTGACCTTGTAACGATGCCAAGACGTCAGCGACCTGCTGCGGTTTGACGGCCAAGCACACGACGGTGGCTTCAGCCAGCACCTCGCGATTGTCAGTCGTGACGCGACCTGCCGTCGCGGCAGCGAAGGCCGCGCGGGCAACCTCGAGCGGATCGCTGGCGATCAGATCCTTGGGCGCCGCTGCGCCTGCGCGTACGATCCCCGACGCAAGAGCGGTCGCCATGCGACCGGCGCCGAGGAACCCGTAACAAACCTGCGACATCGCTAAACGCGTACTGGTCCTAAGTCGTGTGTTCTCGGACCTTATGCTACGTGAAACGCCGAAAACCGACAACGCGGTCTGCGGCGCCGCCGTCGGGCTGCTTTACACCGCGCAACCGATTGCGGATACTACCCTGCCTTCGAGGCCACGCTCGAGGCCAGAGCTTTCGGCTGCCCGCTAGACGCTTCCCGGGATGCTAACCGTGCACCCGCTCGAGGAGCACACGGATGTCGCGGTTGTCGATGAACGAGATGACGACCTTTCGCTGGTCGTTCGAAGAAGACGTCGAGAACTATCGGCGCGCGGGCTATCAGGCGATCGGCGTCTGGCGACAAAAGCTCTCTGACTTCGGCGAGGAAAAGGGCATCGAGCTGCTCGCCGAAAGCGGTTTGCACGTTTCGAACCTGCTCTGGGCCGGCGGCTTCACGGGCAGCGACGGCCGTTCATACCGTGAAAGCCTCGAGGATGCCGCCGAAGCGATCGAACTGGCTGGCGCCATGAAGGCCGATTGCCTCGTGGTCTACAGCGGTGCCCGCGGCGGCCATACGCTCAGCCATGCGCGGCGGCTGTTGCGCGACGCGCTGCGCGAATTGGCGCCCCAGGCTGCCGCGGCCGGAGTGCTGTTGGCCGTCGAGCCGATGCACGAGAACTGTGCGGCCGAGTGGACTTTCTTGACCCAGCTCGATCAGACCCTCGAGTTGCTCAACCAGGTCGAAAGCCCGCAGGTTCGCTTGGCGTTCGACACGTATCATCTGGGGCACGGTCCGGCCGCTTGCGAGGCCGCCGCGCGGTGCGCCGATCGCATCGCGGTCGTGCACTTGGGCGACGGTCAACTGCCACCCGGCCAAGAGCAGAATCGCTGTTGTCTCGGAAAAGGCAACTTGGGCTTACGCGAGATCGTTCAGGCCCTGGAAGCAGGTGGTTATCGCGGCTACTACGATGTCGAGCTTTTCGGCGAAGACATCGAGGCCAGTGACTATCATGAACTGCTGAAGCTTTCGTGCACCGAGTTTTCGCGGCTGCTGGCTCGTTGAGCGACTGACCGTGTCCGAGCCTTTCGCCGCACCTTCAGCATCGACATCCTCCGGGCGCGCAGCGCAAGCCATGCTGATCGTCAACCGCCGCATCCGGATCCCGGACGAAGAGTTGCAATTCACCTTTGCGCGCAGCGGCGGTCCGGGCGGGCAAAATGTCAACAAGGTCAACACCAAGGCGGTGCTGCACTGGGACGTGACGCGCAGCACGGGCCTGCCGGACGACGTTCGCAGCCGCTTTCTGGCGCGATACTCTCGGCGGATCACGGCCGAAGGCAGCCTGGTGCTTACGAGCCAGCGGTACCGGACGCAGCTGCAGAATCTGGCCGACTGCCGCAGTAAGCTCGCCGAGATGCTGGCAGCCGTCGCGACGGCACCGGTGGTGCGCAAGGCGACGAAGCCGTCGAAGGCGGTCAAGCGGCGGCGCCTGGAGGAGAAGCGTCACGAATCGGCCAAGAAGCAGTCGCGCCGCGCCGGCCGCTCCGGGCGCGAGCTGGACTGACCGCCGCCGAACTCAATTCGCACGCCGGATTCAATGGCCCCGCTGGATTCAATGGCCATTGTGCCCGCCGTGGCCCGCCGCCGGCGCTGTCCGATTGAGCGCGAGGTCGGCGACGGCCGTGGTCGATTCGTCGTCGTTGTCCCACAGGTCGGCCAGGTTGCGCCGCATCCGCCGTCGCGCCGTCGCCAGGTAGTAGCGGCCGATGGCCAGTTGGCGCTGTCGTTCGGGATCGCTGACCGCGGCATCGCGGACCAGGCGGTCAAGCCGCGCTAGCACGCAGCTCGAAACATAGAGCTCCGTGGCCGTGTCGGCAACGCGTGCCAGCAGATATTGCTTGTCGAGCACCGCTTCCTGATAGGTCCGCAGCAATTTTTCGGTCGCTTGGCCAAAGTCGCGCACCATGCGACCCAGCCGCTGACCGTCTTCCTGGAGTTCCGGGTTGCGGACCTCCACAACCGGCGCGCCGAGGATGGCGCCCAGCTTGCGGCCGGCGAAGCCGCTGATGCGACTCATGTTGCTGAAGCTCTTGAGCGAATCGAGCACGCCTTTGAGCTCCAGGCCGACGTCGCGCATGCCGACCAGAGCGATGAAGATCCGCAGCACGTCGTTGGCCCCTTCGCCGATCGTGTTGATGCGCGCGTCGCGCATCATGCGTTCGAACGGCTCGTCGGTGAAATAGGCCTTGCCGCCGTAAATCTGAATCGTGTCGTTGATGATCCGCCACAGCGTCTCCGTGGCGAAGACCTTGAGCATGGCGGTCTCGAGCATGTATTCGTCGGCACCGCCGTCGATCAGGGCAGCCGTCGCATAAGTGCACGATTCCATGGCGAAGGCGCCGGCCGCCATGTAGGCAATCTTGTCTTTGACCAGTTCGAAAGAGCCCAACGTCTCGTTGAACTGCACGCGACGGTTGGCATGCTCGCTGGCCTTGGCCACGCAGAACTTGGCCGCACCCGTGCAACTGGCGCCGAACGTGGTCCGGCCATAGTCGAGCACCGTGAGCGCGACTCGCAGACCTTTGCCCAATTCGCCGAGAATGTTTTCGCGCGGGACAAACATGTCCTTGAACTCCAGCCGGCCCGTCGCGCTGCCGCGCACGCCGACCTTGTCCATGCGCTGCTCGATGACCTGGAAACCGGGCATGTCGGGTGTGACGATGAAGGCCGTAATCTTCGTGTCCCGGCTGCCAGGCACGGGGGTCCGCGCCATCACGGTGAGCACCTTCGCGATGCCGCCGTTGGTGATCCAGCGCTTTTGGCCGTTGATGACATAGCCGCTGCCGTCGGCCTTGGGCACAGCCTGGGTCTGCACATTGGCGGCGTCCGACCCGGCCTCGGGCTCGGTCAAGGCGAAGGCGCTCAAGTGTTCGCCGGTGGCGAGCTTGGGCAGATACTTCTCCTGTTGCTCCCTGGAGCCGAAGAGCACGAACGCGCGCGGTCCGATGGAATGGTGCGCGTTGACGAAGAGGGCCGTGCCGCCGCAGTGGCCCCCCAGCACTTCCACCAGGCGGCAATAGGCCGTTTGGCTGAATCCGCGACCGCCGCAGTCCTTCGGCAGGCAGGCGCCGAGCACGCCGAGCCGGCCCAGCCCCTCGATCACGGCATCGGGAATCCGGGCATCGCGGTCGATCTTGACCGGGTCAATCTGGCGGCAGGCAAACTCGCTCAACTCCTTGACCGCCTCGTTGACCTCGGCCTGGGCATACAAATCGGGATAAGGGGGCAACTTGCCGTTGAGATACTGGCCGAAGTAAAGGCCCTTGGCAAACCCCATGCTGTCGAGCGATTCGCCGAGCATTTCCTCGGCTTCGGCGATCTGTTTTTCCCGATCGGCAACGTTCATGACGACAATTTCCCAGAACGAGGCAAGGGCGGCGACCGCACCCCGCGAGGTACGGATGCATGAAAGGGACTCATTATCAGTCTGCTCCGCGAAAACACAACGGGATGCAGCCCGGGCAGAAGTCCCCCCGGGCCGCGGAGGGCCCGAAATGCCAGCCTTGAAAAGCACACGAGGTCGTTCCCCAGCGGTGCAGGGAACGACCTCGCAAATTCGATGACCGAGCGAACGCGCCTAGACCCCGGTTCGCGTGGGCCGCGAGTGCTTCGGCTCAGGAATGGCCGAGCTGAGCCAGGGCATCGAGTGCCTGGCGCATGTGATCCGCACCGCCCACGGAGTCGACCAGCTTCTTGATCTCGAACAACTGGCTGACCGTCAGTCCATTCGTCATGACCCGACCGGCGCGGCGACCGCGCGGACCGGGACGCCCCGCCTTGCCGAGCAGCTTGGTCCGAATGTTGCTGACCTGCGCCGGCGCGACCTTGATTCCACCTTCTGCGAGTTTGGCAATCACGTCCTTCGGGGCCGTGTTCACGCCTAACTCATCGAAAGCCGCGCGAATGGCTTCGGCCTTGGCCCCTCTCTTCTGCTTGCCTCGTGGCATGTGTTCCGTCCTCCTCAAGAATCGAAAGTAGTTCGCCCAACTTTACCGAGTGCTAGTTAAGTCGATAACGGAAATTCATGCCACCCCCCCTTGAGGTGACTTAATTTTATCCATGTGCGGATGTGACGAATGCGAGTAGCAAATCCAGGAATCTCGCCTCGGATTACCGCGGTGCCGCGGTCACCATTGCGACGAGTCGATGTACTGTAGACAGGCGATCGAATGTCGAATGGTCCGCGATTTACACCAACGTTTCTGTGTTATCGAGACAATGAATTGTCCTTCGCGTCCGCCTGCGTCAAATCTGCGCACGTGCCTGTCCGTTGCCGCCGGCGCGTTGATCTACGACGCTCTTGTTGCCGGTTGCGGGTTCTCGCACTCGTGGTCGTCGGCGCTAGCCGCGGGGCGTGCGCGTCGTTGATCGACCTGACCGGAAATTGGGGTGCGCTCACCGCCATTCCCACGCGCGGCGTTTTATTGCGGCTGACAGGCCCATCGCGAATTGGTTTGCACGCGAAGTACTCGAGTCGCCCCCCCTCTGCGAGGCGGACTTCGCGCATCGCCAAAGACGGCTGATATAATTGCCTGCGACTTGGGAGAAACCACGGGCGAGCGAAGTTCAGTCACCCCGTCATGGCACGGCAACACCATATCGACCACATCTTGCGTTCCTGGCCTTACCAGCCGGGTTCGGTCAGCGCGCGCCGGGTGCGCGCGAAGGATGGCCGCGAAGTGCTGCAGATGCGCGTCGAAATGGGCGTTTTGCAGCTGGAAACCGATCATCGGCCCGACGGTCAGCGGCCGGGTGGGGCCGAGTCGTATTACGACTACCTCGTGGCACTGGCCGTCCACGAGGGGGACGCGTTCCGCCTGAACGAGGAGCAATGCGCCGAAGTCGATCGCGAATTTGTCCAGTATTATCACCGCCGCATCTGCTGGCTGGCCCTGCGTGAGTACGACCGGGCGGTGCGCGACGCCGATCACAATCTGTCGTTCATGGACTTTGTCCGTGAGTGCTCGGAGGACGAGAAATGGGTGATGTCGCACGAGCAGTACCGGCCGTTCATCCTCTACCATCGCACGCAAGCTGCAGCGATGGGGCTGGTTGAGCAGGGCCTGGCGGAAGAGGCGATCGAAGCGGTCACTTCCGGCATTCAGCGGATGCGCGAGTGGTTCGAACGTTACGCGGACGCCGAGCAATTCGACACGAGCGAGCTGGTCCAGCGGCTGCGCGAGATGCAGGGCACCATTCGCGATCGTTTTGGCGTCGAGCAGACCCTGGAAGAACAACTCGCCGCAGCCGTGGCGGCGGAAAACTACGAACGCGCGGCCGCCCTCCGCGATGAAATTGCCGGTCGCAAAGGGCCGCGCCGCCGCCGGCGCCGTTCTTCGTCCTAGCCAGTATCCGCTGGTGATCCTCTAGGCAGCATTCCCCAGCCATACTCCAGGCAGCCTTCGTCACGGCATTCCTGGCAACCCGCTACGGTTCGAGCGTGCGAAGCTGGGTGGCTTGCGAGAACCTTGACGGTGCCCCGCGTTGGCACTGTCAGGTTTGTACCGCGTGGCGCCGCTGGCCTGGCAAACTCTGCCGTTTGTAAGCGGTTTGTAACTTGGTGTACAAACTTGCACGCTAGCCTGCGCCGGGCTGTTCTTCCGAAGCGCAAATCAGATTGCCGGTTACGTCACGACATGCAGGCCCCCTCGCGCCTTGGCACGCGCTGTGCTCTATGAGTTCAACGCTGTGGAACAGTGAAACCAAGGCAAAAAGGAACCAGCCATGTTGGTGCTATCGCGGAAGGCGAACGAGAAGATTCAGATCGGCGACGGGATCACGGTGACCGTGCTGCGAATCAAAGGAAACCAGATCAAGCTCGGCATCGAGGCGCCGCGCGATGTCCGGGTGATCCGTAGCGAACTGCCGCCCCGCGAGATGATGGTAACCGACGCAGACGTTGCCGAAGAGGTCGAGTCTGAACTGATCGAGATGAGCGAGTTGGCCGAGATGTTCGTGGTGGCCGGCGCGCAGGAGCAGGCCGACGCCCCCGCGGGCAAAGCGGGCAGCGCTCGCGGTACAGGACGGCTGTCGTTGCCGCGCCGCGAACGAAAGGTCAGCGAGTTTGCCCCCGCGACGTCGCCCCGGTGGTCGAGCACGAACCGCCGGCCGGGATCCACTCCGCTGGCCTCGCACGTTTCGGTCACGTTGTCGTCGCGGTTGGGCGCGCAGTTGTAATCGTCGCTGAACTGCAGACCAGGTCCGTTCGAGACGGAGCCGGTACTTTTCCCTGAGCCTGTCCGTTTGCCGCGTTCGCGGCCAGCCATTTCGGTAGTGCCTGTCGTGGTCCGCAGTCGTGGACAACTCCCACGCAGGCAGCGAATCCATTATCGGTCGTAATGACCCTCGTGGTGCGCGATTGCTCGCGCTGTCATACTTGTGTCCCAGGAGGAGGTCGGCGGCCTGACGCGTGCAGGCCGCCGACCAACACGCCCTGGTCATCAAGTCTGCGAGGTTTCTTGCGTATGCGACCGCTCCGTGTCGTTGCCGTGGTGGTGTTGGCGGCCGTTGTTTGTCCCGACAATCGCTGCTGCGCCGCCGAGCCTGTGCGGCTGATTTTCGATACCGATATGGGGAACGACATCGACGACGCCCTGGCATTGGGGGTGATTCACGCTCTGGCCAGTCGCGGCGAATGCGAGCTGCTGGCCGTTACTCTGTCGAAAGACTATGCCCCGTGTGCGGCGTTCGTCGACCTGGTGAATTCGTTCTATGGTCGGGGCGACGTACCGATCGGCGCCGTGCGCGGCGGCAAGACCCCCGAGCCGAGCCGCTATATCGACGGCCCCGTCCAGGCGGTCGACAACGGTCGGCCGCGTTATCCGCGAGATTTGCCCGACGGCGCTGCAGCCCCCGAGGCGGTGAGCCTGTTGCGTCAAACACTTGCCGCGCAGCCGGATCAATCGGTGGTCATGGTCGTGGTCGGGTTTTCCACCAACCTCGCGCGATTGCTCGATTCGCCGGCCGATCGCTTCGCGCCGGTCACGGGCGAAGAGCTCGTGGCCCGCAAGGTGCGTCTGTTGTCGATCATGGCCGGCATGTATTCGGCGACCGATCGGCATCCGGAATACAACGTCTTCATCGACCTCGAGGCTGCACGCACGGTTTACGCTCGCTGGCCGAGCCCGATCGTCGCCAGCGGTTTCGAGATCGGTCGGGCGATCAAGTATCCGGCGGTGAGCATCGAGCGCGATTATGGCTACGTTGCGCATCACCCGCTGCGCGAGGCTTACGAGCTCTACATGCAGATGCCGTACGACCGTGAGACCTGGGATTTGACCAGCGTGCTCTACGCGGTGCGTCCCGACCGCGGTTATTTCGGCGTTTCTGAGCCGGGCACCATCAGCGTCGACGAGCAAAAGGTGACGCAGTTTGTGCCTGCGCCTCAGGGGCGGCACCGCTACCTCACGGTTGACGCGGCGCAAGTGGCACAGGTCCGCGAGGCGCTCGTGCAACTGGCGAGCCAGCCGCCGCAGCACTGAGCGGCGGCGCGGCAAACCCCTCCCCCGTCGGCGGCAACGGCACGATGGGCGGGTGAGCCAACGGCGGTGGCGGCTGCATCGCCGGCTGCGGTAGCTGTGCAAACTGGAACGGGTTGGTCACCGGCGGCCGGGGCAGTGCCGCAGCATGCTCGAGCAGCACGCGCCGCACTTCCAGCACGCTCAGCGGGTGCCGGTGGATCGAAATGTGATCCGAGTTCACGACGATCTCGCTCGCGATGTTCTCCAAGTGGGCGCTCGGATAACTGACCACGCCGTCGCCCCCTTCGGCGAGCGGCACCGGCTTGCCGTCCTTTTCGAGCACCCCGACGACGTTGTGATGGAGCACGCCGGGACGCAGTGGAGAACGCAACAGCACGGGCAGGATCGGCGACTTGGGCGACAGCGAGTCGATACTCGTCGCGATATCGGCGGTCGATCCATCGCGCAATAGGCCGGGATTATCGGCCAGGATCTGGCGGCGGTTTTCCTCAAACATTTGCGGGAAGATGATCAGCTTGCGGCTCAACCATTGGGTCAGCGGATTCGCAAAATCGCTGCCGCGATGCGGAGTGCCGATGGTGATGATCCGGCGAATCCCGGGATTCGCCTGGAAGAAATACGTCGCCTCGAGCGTCTTGCGCAGATCGGTCGAGGCCTTGACCAGTTGAAACGGCGTATTGCTGGCCGTCTTCCAGAACTCATCGCCGCTGTTGACCACCTGCATCTTCGCCAGCAGACCTCCCATGCTGTGGCCGACAAGCACCATCTGGTCGAGCGCCACTTCGCGATGCGCAGGATCGAGCGTCTCGCGCATCTTGGCCAGGTCCTCGCGCAGCTGGGCCGCCGAGATCCAGAACGGCTGCCCTGTCGGGTAGAGATAGAACCAGAACTGGTACTTGTTCCGGATTGCCGGCTGGCTACGCAGATCGTTGAACATCTCCATCCAGGTGATCGGGCTCGACCAGAGCCCGTGGACCATTACGACCGGAATCTTGCCCGATTCGTAGGGCGCCACCATGTAGAGCCCGCGCACGTTCTGGGTCTTGTCGACGCGGACCAGCCCGAGCGTGGCCAATTGGCCGAGTCCCGGCTGTTGTAGAAAGTAGGCCAACGGTGTGCTGAGATCGCTTTCGATCGGCACGCGTGTCGGCCCAACCATCACGTCGGTGGCGGCCAACGGGTCGTACAGCTCGAGCACCGCTTTGCGATGCGAGCAGCCCGACGAGTCGACTTGGCAGCCGGGCAAGATGCGGAGGAACGCCGAAACCGGGAATGACAGTCCCGGAGGGTAGAACTTTTCGGCGGGGCTGGGCCGCTCGCTGGCGCGGCGCACCGCGATCAACGGTACGCCCAGCCCGAAGGTGCGGTATTGGTTGGTCAGGCCTTCAATCTCGTAGTCGGAGACGAATTCAAACCGCTCGAAATCTTCCGGCCGCCAGGTCGCCTCGCGCGTGGCGATTTCGATCTCGCAGGCGCTGTTGGCGGTCTCGACCGAGAGGGCCTCGCCTGGCTCGAGCCCGCCCTGCCGTGCCAGGATCCGCATGCAGCACTCCAGCGCGCCGTTGTACAGGTCGCAGGCGCCGCGGAAATGGGGGTCATACGGGTTGCGCATCGCACCGAAGCGGTCGTCGAACAGGTAGATGTACGAGTTCGTGACGGAGATCGCGTAATAGTTCAACGCCTCGCGGGCATTTCCGGCTTCGTGCCGCTTGCCTTGGAGAAAGCTCAACTCGGCAAAGGCGTAGCTCAGCTCGGGCGAAGGTTCGCTTTGCAGGCAGTTCTGCAGCGACTCGAGCGTGCCGTCCGGATCGCTTTCCCAACGCTCGGCCAGGGCGTATTGGCGGAGCAACTGCCGGGTGCGCTCGCTGGCCTCGGGCCCCGACTCCGAATCGAGTTTGAGCACGTCCGAGAGCGGGCTCTTGGGAACTTCGCGGACTTTGACATACTGGAGCTGCGCGCAGCCGCTGCTTGCCAAGGTGCCCAGCGCGACCAGCCAGGCAACTAGCACAAAGCGGGCGCCAACGCTGCCCGGGCGGGCGCGCAATGACGGTTGCCGGTGTCGGGGGGACGGTGCCGGAAGCATGAGTCGACCGCGAGGCGGTGTTACGAAATGCTGTCAGGCAAGAAGCGCCAACTTCGCGCGTCGTGACGAGACCGCCGGGGGCGACCTGAAGCGGGGCGCTGGCGGCAACGACGCGACGGGAAAAGTACGTTGACCGCTTGCCGCGGGTCAATGTGGAATCTGCGGAGATCGCGGTGCGAGCGCTGCTGGCATGTTGGTGCGCTGCGCCGACCGCCAGCATGGGGCAAGACGGAAAGGTCGGGTGGATGCGCATCGCCTGCTTGCACTCCGTGCTCGACGACCCGGTCGCGCCACGACCACCGGCGGCCATTGCGGCCGACCTGGCCGATCTGGGGCTCACCGAGGTAGCGATCGACCTTGAGGCCCCGGACGTGCCGGCCGATGCGGCCGGCGCCTGGTTGGAAAGCTGGGCCCAGGCAGTGGCCGATACTCGGTTGCGAATCGCCTGGACCCGCGCCGCTCCTGTCCGCTGGCCGTCGGCCTGCATGCAGCTCGATGCCGCCATGCCGCTGCTAGTGCCGCGCGACGGCACGGTGGGCGCGACCCCGGCCGACTCGCTGCGATGTCTGGTCGCGCAGGCCGCCGAGTTGCGCCGCGAGATGCTTGTGGAAACGGCCGCCGACGTTTTTCCCGATGCGCGAACGGCCAGCGATCTATGGCGAAGCCTGCCAACGCCCGGTGTCGCGCTCGAATTCGACTTGGGGGCCTATGCTCGCTTCAACCCGGGGGCCAACGTCGAGATCGCGCTGCTGAGGGTGATCGATCTGGTGGGAGCCGTGCGGATGCGCGATGTCTCCGGCAGCCACGGCGACGACGACTGGTTGGCGCCCGGCGAAGGCGCCGGCGAGTTCGCGCGACTGGCCGAGATCTTTCAGTCGATGGCCTTTCGCGGACCATGCGTGATCGACTTTGGACGTCGCCGCGGCGCAGCGACCTTGCCGGCAACCAGACGTCGGCTCCGCGACGCCCTGGCCTATCTGGGCGATTGCGGCTGGCATGAATCGAGGAAGTTCGCTTGATTGGCTTGTCGCGACAGCGAAGAATGAGGCGGCTAGGCTGGGGGCCAGACAGTATTTCGAGACGGCGGCGGCCGTACTCGGAGCGGCGAGCAAGGAGTTGCCTGATGCGATGCGTACCCTCCCGGCGCGGGTTCACGATTGTCGAGCTGTTGGTCGTGGTGGCGATCATCGCCATCCTGGCGGCGCTGTTGCTGCCGGCCGTGCAGTTTGCCCGCGAGGCGTCGCGACGCAATCAATGCAGCAGCAATCTCAAGCAGCTCGGCCTGGCCATGCTGCAGTATCAGACCCACTTGGGTTGCTATCCGATGGGCGGTTTGAAGTTTCTCTTGCCCGGCAAGAAAAACGGCGAACCGGGCAACCACGGGATCTATGCCAACGGGCTGGTGTTGATGTTGCCCTATCTAGAACAACAGAACGTCGAGCGGATGTACAACCACAAGCTGCCGCTGTGGTCCCAGTCGCCCGAAGTGGCAAGCTTTGTGGTGCCGGTGTACACCTGCCCCTCGAACACCGGGAAACAGAACCCGATTCATGAAAAGCTGTTTGAAGAGCCGTTTCTGTCGGTGGCCAAGCAGGTGATGCCGGAGCTGACCGAGTTCCGCATGGGCTCGACGCTAGGCCTGACCGATTACGTGTTCTGTAAGGGGATCAACGACGGCTTTTGCGAGGTCGGCGGCACCGGGGCCTATGGCAACGGCGTACCGAAGGTCGATTTTGCCACGCGCGGGATGTTCGACATTCATCTGACCGTGCTGCCCTCGCACTTACTCGACGGGAGCTCGACCACGTTTGCGATGGGAGAAGCGGCCGGTGGACCGCACTGGCAGCTGTGCTTCGATCCAGAGTGCACAACCCCGTACGATGCGGCGCTGCCACCTGGCACGGGCTACTTTGCCCGCCAGCACTGGATCAATGTGGGCAATATCAAGTCGCTGGCCGACGCCGGACAGTACTATTCGGCGGGCATCCTGGCCTGCACCCGGGATCGGCTGAACAAAAACCCTGTCACGCATTTCCTGCACGACGATCAGTACCAGCAGACCGAAGACTGCCGCGGCTCGCTGAGCATGCCGAATAACCCGCAAAACAGCAAAATCTATAACCCGAACCATCCGCATCGCGTGCCGAATTTTCGCAGCGATCATTCCGGCGGCGCCAATTTTCTCTTTGCCGACGGACACGTCGGGTTTACGGCGGACACCGTCGATATTTGGTCCTATCGCGCGCAATCGACGATTAACGCCAAGGACGATTTGGCGATCAAATAGCGCGCGACGGCGGGTATGCCCGCGCTACCACGAGAGACTGTCGAGATGCCTAAACGCGTGATTCAGGGGATCGAGGAGCTCAAGACGCTCGTCGGACAAACAATCGGCGTCAGCGATTGGCTGGCGATCGATCAGGCCCGCATTCAATTGTTCGCCGACGCCACGGGCGATCATCAGTGGATCCATTGCGATCCCGAGCGCGCCACGACGCAGTCGCCCTATGGCCGAACGATTGCCCACGGCTTCCTGACGCTTTCGCTGTGCACCTTGTTGAGCGACATGGCCTTCACGATCGAAGGCATTCGCATGGGGCTCAACTACGGTTTGAATCGAGTGCGATTCCCAGCCGCCGTGAAAGAGGGTTCGCGCATCCGGCTGGTGGTCACGTTGCACGATATCAAGGACATTCCCGGCGGCGTGCAGGGCACCTTCAAGAATACGATTGAAGTCGAGGGCGTCGAAAAACCGGCCTGTGTCGCCGAGGCCGTCGCTCGATTCATCGCCTGAGCATGCCGGCGGTCGTCCGTCGGCGTGCTGCGCCGGTTCCACAAGGTGGGCGAACCGCGGCCGCGCCGGACGTGTCGAACGACGCATGACTCACGCGATCTCCTCTTTGACCACCGCCCGATTGTTGCTGCGGCTCCCCGAGCCGGACGACGTCGATCGCCTCGTCGGCGCGGTGCGCGCGTCGCTCCCCGGCCTGGGTGCCTGGCTGCCGTGGGCGCACTCGGCCTATGGTCCCAACGATGCCGTTCGCTGGATCGAAGACTGCGCGCCGGCCTGGCACAAGGACGAACAGTACGCGTTTTCGCTGTTCGATCCGGCAAGCGGCGACCTGTTGGGCGGCTGTGGCTTGAACTTTATCGACCGTGCCCACGCTCGGGCGAACCTGGGCTACTGGCTGCGCGACGATGCACGCGGCCGGGGCCTGGCGGTCGAGGCGACCCGGGCCGTGGCGCGGTTCGGCATCGAGTCGCTCGGATTCGAGCGTTTGGAAATCGTGGCGGCAGTCGACAATTTGCCGAGCCAGCGCGTGGCCGAACGTAGCGGCGCCCAACGCGAGGGGATCGCTCGCCGGCGCATTTGCCTGGGCGGGCGTTGGCACGACGCAGTCTGTTATTCCATCGTGTCGGGCGACGCAGCCGTGAGTTGACGAGCAGCGTCGATTGCCCGACGCTAAAGGGGCTCGTTTCGCCCGATCATTACGCCGTGAGCCTGGCGCGCATGCAGCTCTTGCTGACCAACGACGACGGCATCGACGCGCCGGGAATTCAGGCCCTGCGCAGGGCCGTCGAGATGCTCGGCGAGCCTGTCGTCTTAGCGCCGAGCGAGCCGCTCTCGGGCTGCAGCCATCAAGCGACGACCCATCGTCCGCTGGCGCTGTTGCGCCGCGCCGATCGACAATTTGCGCTCGATGGCACTCCAGTCGACTGTGCCCGCATCGGCTTGGGCCACCTCGCACCGCAGACCGATTGGGTATTGTCCGGCATCAATGAAGGCGGCAATCTGGGCGCAGACGTCTATCGATCGGGCACGGTGGCCGCGGTCCGCGAAGCCGTGCTGCTTGGCACCCCGGGCGTTGCCATCTCGCAGTACCTCGCCAGCCGACACCCGGTCGACTGGGATCGCGCTGCCCGCTGGAGCCGTACAGTCCTTGCCCGGCTGCTCGCCGAGCCGTTGCCGGCGGCCACCTATTGGAACGTGAACTTGCCCGACGGCCCCGAGGTCGAGGCTTGTATCGAGCGGTTCGGTATCGACTGGGTTCCGCCCATCGTCCACTGTCCTTTGGATCCCAACCCGTTGCCCGTACGCTTCGAGGTTCAAGACGACGTTTTTCATTTTCGTGCTCGCTATCAAGAACGGCAGCGAACGGACGGGCACGACGTGGCGTTGTGTTTCGGCGGTCACATCACCGTCACGTCACTAACCCTCCACTTGCGCGCCTGAGTCCCGTGGTCTTCTGCCCCCGGACTCTGTCAGCACGTCGGCGCGGGGACCGCCTGCTCGATCCCTGGTGCTGCAGGCGAACAGCCTCGCGTTACCGTGGCGGCATCGAACCGACGAGCGTCGCCGGCAACTCGGTCGTCACGACCGGGGCGTTGCAGGGAGTTTCGGGAAAGGGCTTCAGTTCGCTGCGGATGATCTTCATGTTCGCAGGGGCCGTGATTCCCAGCGTGACTCGGTTGCCCGAGATGCGGGTCACGGTCACCGTGATCCCTTGGCCGATGTGGATTGCCTCATTGACTTTGCGGCTAAGAACGAGCATGGCGTGGGCCTCCTTGTGACTGTGCCGCCGGTTACCTCCGGACGGCCGTGGGTCGAACGAGAAGACCTAATCGCAAGGGGGATGCCAGAACCGCTTGAACAATTCCCTCGAGGCTGCTTGGATTTGTTTAAGTCTTTATTGGATAATGGATTGCGGTTTTTTGGTTCCGTGGGAATCGTCTCCGGGTCGGCCGGACTGATTGCTGCGCAGGCCCGGTAGCCGTCCCCTTCTGAGACCGGATTCTCATTTTAGGACGCTGCGGCCTTGCTATCGCCGGCCGATCAGGGTGCTTGGTAGCCGGCCTTCTGCAAGACGCTTTCGAGGGTGACCGGGGCGCCGCCTTGTCGCTTGCTTTCGTCGGCGGCCTCCATGAAGGCGAAGATCTCGATCGTCTCCTCGGCACTGACCGGGGCTTGCCCCGTCTTGAAGAACTTCACGATTTCGACCACGAGCGGTTCATAGCCGGCGTAGCCGCCGCTGGGGACGATGCCGTCGCTGCCGAAGACCAGGGCGCCGTAGTCGGCCTTGCCGCCGCGGATGCCCCGAAAGATCCCCACCCGGCCGTCCTGCCACAGTCCCGTGACCACGTCGACGTCGGGGGTATGGATACGGGTCACCGATTGGCAGCCGGTGCCCATGATCGTGAACAGCACCTCAGTGGCGTGAATTCCATACCAGAACAGGTCGGGATGGTGCGATTCGAGGGCGCAGGGGCCGTAGGCCTCGCAGCCCAGGACCTTGCCGACGCGTGGATCGTTGCGCATGCCCAGAATTCCCGGGCTGAATCGCAGCGAGGAACTGGAGAAACAGGGTACGCCGGCCTCCTTGGCCAGTCGATAGATCGTCACGGCGTCGGCCAAGGTGCCGGCCACCGGTTTGTCGATGAAGACCGGCTTGCGTGCCGCCAGAACAGGCTTGAGCTGTTCGAGATGCGGCCGTCCGTCGACGCTTTCCAACAGGACGCAGTCGACTCGCTCGAGCATCGCGGGAATCGAATCGACGATTTCCACATTCAGCTCGCGCAATTTTTCGACAAAACCGGCCACGCGCCCGCTGCTTTCGGGAATATCGGGGCTCCCGCCGGGAAAGGCCGCCACGATCTTCAGGTCCGCCAAATCTCCCGTGGCGTCGGGGCGGTTCAGTAACGAGGCGAACGCGACCACGTGCGACGTGTCGCAGCCGATAATGCCCGCTCGGAGCGGCGCGGCCAGCACCGTGCCGGAGGCGCCCAGCACGACGACGAGCAACAACGAGACCAGCGCTAGCAGTCCGGACGCCGACGAAGTCATGACATTCCTCATAGTGTTGAAACGGGGCAGCGGCTCTCGGGCCCGGCGGGCGTGCAACGCGCCGCAGGAGGATTACAATACGCGGACTTCTCGGCTTCAAGCGAATTCCCTGGCGAGGACGACATGAAACGCGTGGTGCTGCGCGGCGTATTCACAGCGGTGGTCGGGCTCGTGGCGGCGTCGGGCGCCTGGGCCCCGGCGCAGGACGCTGCATTGACGGCCAAGTTGCAGCAAGGCTTCAAGGCGCTGCGCGAAGGCAAGATTGCCGAGGCCGAGACGATCTCGCTCGAACTGGTGGCCAATACCAACCTGCCCGATGCGCATCTGCTCCGGGCCGCGGTGCTCGAGCAGAAGCAGGCGTTTCGCCAGGCGGCTTCGGAATACTCACAGTTGCTCAAGATCCGGCCGCGGGCTGTCGAGCTGTACCGGAAGCGCGGCGAAATGTACTTCTACCTCTCGATGTTCGAAGAAGCCCAGCAAGATTTCGATCGGATCATCGCCATCGACGAATCGCAGAGCAAAGACGCCTGGCAGCGCGGGATCACGTTGTACTATCTCGGCAACTTCCCGGAGGCGATGCTGCAGTTCGAAGAGACGGGCAAGGCCTCGCCCAACGACGTCGAAAACGCGCTGTGGCATTTTCTTTGTACGGCGAAAGTGTTCGGCATTGAAGAGGCGCGCAAGCGAATGTTGCCCCTGGGCAAGGATCACCGGATTCCGATGAAGGAGATCTATGCCTTCTACAAGGGCGACGTGCAGCAGCAGGCGATTCTCATGGCGGTTCAGGCCGACGCCCCGCCGGTCCCTGAGTTGAACGAGCGACTGCTGTACGCCCACCTCTATGTGGCGCTGTTCCACGACTTGAACGGGCGCAAGGAGCTCGCGCGCAATTTCCTCGCCGCATATGTCGATAACATCAAGGCGCCGGCCCAATTCATGTGGGAAGTCGCGCGCGTGCACTACGAACGGCTCAAGGTCGAACTGGCAAACCAGCAACCAGACGCCGGCGGCAACAGCACGCGTGCGAAATAGTTGCGCCACCGGTCGATCGATTTTTCGGCCGGAAACCGCGATCGCGCAGCAGCGGCCCAAACGCCCGCGCGCTAGCCGCTGAACATGCCGCCGTCGAGCCAGATGCCGTGGAATCCAAACGGAATCCGCGCTGGAATCACCAGTCGCGCCCGTGGCGATCGGGTGAAGTTGCGGGCATCGAGCAGCACGAGTTCGCTGTGCTGCTCGGCTGAATCGACCACATAAGTCGCCACGAAACCATCGTCTTCGTCCTTTCCGCCGGGCCGGGGGATGAAGACGCCCTCGCCGCCAAAGCGCCCGGGGCCCAGTTCGTGACGCTCGACAGCGCCCGAGGCAAAGTCGAACTTCAACAGGGCATTCATATCGAACGCCATGGCATAGCCATAGCGCGCGCTGCGCCCCAGGAAATGCTCGTTGATGCGCGGAAACTCGCAACTCTGGTCGTCGAGCTGCTCTTCCTTGACTTGACCCGTGGCAAAGTTCATCCGCCAGCGATACATCACGGCCTTTGGGCCATCGGCCAGACCGCGGGCTTCCTTGGCCGCCTGCGGTCCGATCGCCACGGCCGCGGGATAGTCGTCCATGCGGCAGCCCAGCAGCACCACCTCGTCGCCGTCGTCGTAGGCGTTCAGCGTGTGGAACATGAAGCAGCCCGCCGTGTCGACCGACCGCGGGGTGGGATCGCCGCGCCGCGGCACGCAGGTAAATCGGGCCCCCAGGTCCTTGTCGAAACGGAGCATGGAGCCGGTGCGCTGGGCGGCGGCAAAGTCGAAGACGGCCGGCAAATCGCAGAAGATCGCCTGCGAGGCGGTGATCGCAAAGTCGTGCATCATGATCGGGCGCCGCATCGGCACGCTCACCGTCCGCTGGAGCTGCCCTTGGGCGTCGACGGTGCTGTGCCGAATGTTGCGCGACATCGCCGAGTAGCCGAAGAACAGCATTTCGCCGGTCTCCGGATCGACCTTGGGATGCGCGGTGAACGGGTGTCGCAGCTTGCCGCCGTAGTCGTAGGGACCGACCGTATCGAGCCGTGGCACTGCGATTTCGTGCGGTGGGCCGGCCTCCCAGAGCGCCAACAGCCGGCCATCGTGCCACGCGAGTGCCGTGTTGGCTGCGTTTTTGAACGGTGCTTCGCCCGCGGCAATGCGTTGCAGATCGGGCAGATCGTTCATGCCGGTCCACAGCGCCCGGCCGGCCTCGTGTTCGGCTTGCCATCCGGCGGTGCGCACATAGCGGTTGCGGTAGCTGGCCTGGCCGGCCTGGATGCGGACGCCGTGCAACATGCCGTCGCCGTCGAACCAGTGATAGTTGCCTTTGGGAGGAAACTGCGGATTGGGTCCGTTGCGGACGAACATCCCGTCGAGATCCGGGGGCAACTCGCCGATCACCTCGAGCCGTTCGACCGTGATCTCCTCGTGCACCGGCGCGAAGTCGCCCTGCAAGAACGGGCTCAGCGGCGGGCCGTCTGCCGGGCGATCGTCGCCCGATGCACTCCAGGCCAGGCGCCCCACGGCGGGCCAATGTCCGGCGGCCACGAGCAGGCTGGCCGTGGCGCTGTTGCGGAGAAACTCGCGACGCGGGCTGGCCATGGTTTGATCCTCCGACACGCCTGCGGCGGCGTGCTCGTTCAGGCGATGAGTTTCTCGATGACCTGGCCGCCGACGTCGGTCAGGCGGAAATCGCGCCCCTGGAAACGATAAGTCAGCCTTAGATGGTCGAGCCCCAGCAAGTGCAGGATCGTGGCCTGCAAGTCGTGCACGTGCAGCTTGTCTTCCACCGGGTAATAGCCCAGGTCGTCGGTGCGCCCGATCGTCTGGCCGGTCTTGACGCCCCCGCCGGCGAGCCACGCGCTAAAGGCGTCGACGTGATGATCGCGACCGATCGTTTCGCGATTCTCGCCCATCGGCGTGCGGCCGAACTCGCCGCCCCACAACACGAGTGTGGTGTCGATCAACCCGCGGCTCGTCAGGTCGGTCACCAGGGCCGCGGCCGCGCGATCGGTTTCCAGGCAACGTTCGTCGAGCGAAGTTTCCAGATCGGCGCCCTTGCCCCCGTGATGGTCCCAATCGGTGTGATAGAGGACGACGAAGCGGACACCGCGCTCGACCAGCCGCCGCGCCAGCAGGCAGTTGTTGGCGAACGACGGCTTGCCCGGCTCGGCGCCATACAGCGCCAGCGTGGCGGCCGACTCCTGGCCGAAGTCGATCAACTCGGGCGCGGCCGTCTGCATGCGAAACGCCATCTCGTAGGTGGCGATGCGCGCGGCGATCTCGTCGTCGCCCGTCGTCTGCCGATGCAGACCGTTCAGGTCGGTCAAGGTCTCGACCACGCGACGCTGCGCCGACCGGTCGATGCCGGCCGGGTTGGTCAGGTTGAGAATCGGGTCGCCCGAGGGGCGCAACGGCACGCCTTGGTACAGGCTCGACAAGAAACCGCTGCCGTAGTTCTGTACGCCGCCGCGCGGACCGCGCGGGCCCGATTGCAGCACTACGAAACCGGGCAGGTCGTCCGCCTCGCTGCCCAGGCCATAGGTGATCCATGCTCCCATGCTCGGCCGGCCGAACAAGGGCGAGCCGGTGTTCATCAAGATCTTGGCCGGCGCGTGGTTGAAAACGTCGGTCGACAGCGTCTTGACGATCGCCACCTGGTCGGCAATTTCCGCCAGGTGCGGCAGGCACTCGGAGATTTCCGCCCCGCTTTGCCCGTGCCGGGCGAACTTGCGCCGCGTGCCCAGCAGCTCCGGCTCCCGCTTGAGGAAAGCAAAGCGCTTGCCGGCAATGAACTCGGCCGGCACTTTCTGGCCGTGCAACTCTTGGAGCTTGGGCTTTAAGTCAAAGAGCTCCAACTGGCTGGGACCGCCAGCCATGAACAGATGAATGACGCTACGGGCCCGCGGCGGGAAATGCGGGGTCTTCGGGGCCAGCGGGTGCGCGGGCCCCGCTGCGACGGCAGGCTGTTCCTCGGCCAGGAGCTGCGCCAGAGCCAGCGAGCCCAGCGCAAACGTGCTGTTGCAGAAAAACTGGCGCCGCGTGAGTTGGGCGCACGCCTGCTGGAGCGAGTTCGGGGGTGGCGATGGCATCGAGCTACTCACGCGTGATGAACTCTTCGAGATTCAACAGCACGCGGGCCACGGCAGTCCACGCCGCGCGCTCGATCGCCTGCTGCTGCGCGTCGCTCAGGCCGAGCGCCGCCGGCTGAGAGTCGGTAGCCGTCCACGCTGCGGGCACCTCGACGGCGGCCAGGGCCGAGTCGACCGCCGCCGCGCGACGCTCCTGCTCGAGCAGGCGGACGACGCGCGCGGATTCGGCCGACGCAGGCCTTCGAGCGAGTGCCCAGCGGAAGGCCAGTTGAATCCGCTCCTCGTCGCTGCCGGACGGGGCCGCCTGCAGGCGATTTGCCAGCGCCGCAGCGGCCTCGAACATGCCTGCATCGTTCAGCAACATCAGCGCCTGCAATGGCGTATTCGATCGCGGGCGCCGCGTGCAGGCCGTCGTGGTGTCGGGCGCGTCGAACGTCTTGAGCAGCGGGTGTGGCGTAGACCGCCAGAGATACGTGTACAAAGTACGGCGATAGCGGTCTTCGCCGGGGCTGACTTCCCAGGCGCGGCTCACCTGTGTGAGTTGCATCACGCCGTCGGGCTGATGAGGAAACACGCTGGGCCCGCCCAGCTTCGGCGATAACAGGCCACTGGCAGCCAGGGCACAGTCCCGAATCGTTTCAGCATCGAGGCGAATCCTCGCTTGCCGGGCCAACAGACGGTTCTGCGGATCGGTCTCGGCCAGCTCGGCGCGGGTGTGCGATGATTGGCGATAGGTGGCCGAACAAACGATCGTGCGATGCAGCCACTTGAAGCTCCAGCCGGCCTCGATCCATTGGTGCGCGAGCCAGTCGAGCAGCTCGGGATGCGAGGGAGGCGTGCCTTGGGTGCCGAAATCGTTCTCGGTCTCGACCAGACCCGTACCGAAATAATGCTGCCAGACGCGGTTGACGGTCACGCGAGGAGTGAGCGGGTTGTCGGGCGCAACCAGCCAGCGGGCCAAGTCGAGCCGCGTCGGACGCGCCGGGTCGAGCGGATGGGACGGCGGGAGCACCTCGGGCGTGCCGGGGACGACTTCGCGCCCCGGGCGGAGGAAATCGCCGCGCAAGTGAACATGCGTGACGCGGGGCTCCGCACGCTGTCGCAGGACCATCGTCGTCTGGACGGCCGGCTGCTGGGCTAGCAAAGCCGCGTACTGGTCGGTCAGGCCGCGGTAGGCGTCGTCCATACGCCGGTAGTAATCGGCCACGACCTTGCGCTGGGCTTCATCGCGCTTTTCGGGCGGGTTGTAGATGATGTCGCGGACGTTCTGCGGCAAGCGGCCTTTGTCTTCCATCGTCAGGGCCGCCTCCCAGGCCGTTTGGCGGGCGTCGAACTCGGCGTCGAGCTTGTCGAGCTGTCGGCGCACGTCGGCCACTTGCGGACGCAACACGGCCAGCTGTCCGGCCTGCTCGGCCGTGGGCAGTTCGAGCAACGGCTCGTCGTCCTGGTTCAAGTAGGCAAACAGTTCGTAGAACTCGCGCTGTGTGATGGGGTCGTACTTGTGATCGTGGCAACGCGCGCAGCCGAGCGTGAGGCCCAGCAGCACGGTACCGGTCGTCGCCACGCGATCGACCACGGCCTCGACGCGGAACTGCTCGCGGTCGGTACCGCCTTCGCCGTTGAACAGCGTGTTCCGATGAAAGCCGGTGGCCGTGCATTGCTCGGGATTCGCCCCGGGCAGCAGGTCACCGGCATACTGCTCGACGATGAATTGGTCGAACGGCAGATCGCGGTTCAGCGCGTCGATGACCCAATCGCGGTACTTCCAGATCGACCGCGGGGCATCGATATTGTAGCCGTCGCTGTCGGCATAGCGCGCTGCGTCGAGCCAATGCCGGCCCCAACGCTCGCCGTAGTGCGGCGATGCCAGGAGCCGCTCGACCAGTCGTTCGTAGGCATCTGGCCGCGTGTCGGTCAGGAACTCTTCCAGTTGGTCGGCAGTCGGCGGCAAGCCCACGAGATCGAGGTACACGCGCCGCAGCAAGGTCGCCGCGTCGGCCGGTGGCGAGGGAGCGATTTGCGCTTGCTCGAGCCTGGCCAAGACAAACGCGTCGATGCCCGTTCGCGGCCAGGCCGCGTCGGCGACGGCGGGCAGCGGCCGCGGACGAATCGGCTGAAATGCCCAGTGCAGCGCACGCGAATTGGCTGCGGTGCTCTCGGCGTCGGCTCCCTCGGGCAGGACGGCGCCGGCGGCGATCCACTGGCGAATGCGCTCGATCTCTTCGGGCGCAAGCGGCGGCTGGTCCTCGGGCGGCATCGGAGTCGCGTCGCCCTGATGCGTGATGGCCAGGTACAGGCGGCTGGCCTCGGGTCGTTGGGCGACAATCGCCGGACCGCTGCTGCCGCCTGCCGCCAGTCCGGTCGCCGTGTCGAGCCTCAAGCTACCGTTCTGCTCGTCCGCCCCGTGGCACGCAACGCAATGCTGGAGCAGGATCGGTTGGATCTCGCGGGCATAGTCGAGTTCGTCGCCCATGGCCGCAAGCGGCCGTACCAACGCGGCAGCCAGAACAAAGCGGCGAACGAGGCGACCGGGGCCGATCATGAACGTGCCGGGCCTGGGGCGATTTCGCGGGGGGCGAGACGTCGAAACTATGCTACCGCCGCCGCGAGCCGGCACACAACCAAAACCAGGGGACGACGTGCAACTAGCCGCCCCACGTCTCGCGCCATGCACAGCCACCCCAGGAAAGCCCCACGCCGAACCCCACGAGGAGGTTTTTCATGTTCCGCCGCAATTTTCCGGCGCAGCGCAAGTCGTAGATCAGCAAGGGGACGGTGGAAGAGACCGTGTTGCCGTACTCGCTGAGCAAAATGGGCAACCGCGTCTGGTCGACCTTCAGCAGTCCTTGCAGCCCTTCGAGCAGCAACCGCGTGGCCTGGTGCATCAGGTAGAAGTCGATCTCCTCGTGGCGCCAGCCGGCGCGCTGTAGTACTTCGTCGATAGTTCCGGGAATCGAATCGAGCGTAAAATTCAGCAGTTCGGGCCCGTCCATGTAGAGGTCGCTGGCCCAGCGCTTGCGGTGCCGCGGCTTGATCGCGTCGGGCGCGGGCCTTGCCCCTCCGCAACCGACCAGCAACATGTCGCCGCCGCTGCCGTCGGTACCGAACACAAAGCCCGACAGGCAGGGCTCGTCGGCCGCGTCGATCAGCGTGGCACAAGCGGCGTCGCCGAAGATGGTGCGCAGCGAACGATCTTCCGGATGAATGTACTTCGAGTAGGTCTCGGCCGTGAGCAGCAGCACGCGCCGCGCGGCACCGCAGCGAATCAGCCCGTCGGCCAGCGAGACGCCGTACACGAACCCCGAACAGCCGAGATTGAAATCGAGCGCCCCGCACCGCTTGGGGAGGCCCAACCGGTCTTGAATCAAGCAGGCCGTCGTGGGCAGCGGGTAGTCGGGCGTTTGCGTGCAGAGGAGCACGAAATCGATCGACGCGGGGTCGATATTGTGATCTCGAAACAGCCGTTGGGCCGCCCGCACCGCCAGGTCCGAGGCGCATTCGCCGGGGGCAGCAATATGACGCTGACGCACGCCCGTCTTGGCCTCGATTTCGGCCATGTCCCAGCCGGGGAACAGATCGGCCAGTTCAGAGTTCGTCTCGACCCGTTCGGGCAGGTGCCGGGCGATCGGGCCAATAGCGGCGTACTTCATCGCGGCTGCGGGAGGTGGGGGATGCGGTGCGGCGGGGCCTTGCCATCCGATGGCCAAGGCGGTTGCCCGGGCGAGCTGCCCAGGCAGGCCAGATCATCGAAAAACCAAGTCGGGCAGGCTACCACAGCCGCGCACAAAGGGTCAATTCGGGCGCTGCTGGCGGTGCCGTCCTCCCTCTAGACAGCGCGAAAAGCCCTCGTCATGTGACGTGGCTCGCACCGGGATGGCGCAGTGCCCATCGCGACATGCGTTGCGGCTACCAGCCTAAAGGCTTACGCCGTGATAGCTTGGTGCTCGGCTCATCGCTTGGGCGCGACATTGAAGGGGCCGCCATCGTCCGATCGGTATCCATTGCGCGGCTGCTCGTGCGGGGGCGAAAGCCTTCGAAAGTCGCTGCCGGAGCAGGCGGCGGCGCAGCGGGGCGCCGAGTGGGAGTCGTCAGCCGTCCGAGGAACAACGAGCCGGCGGGGGCCCCAATCGTAGGGACCGGGTCCCGCGTCAGCCGCGGCACCACCAGTGGCGCGAACGTCAAATCGGGCTGTTGCAGCGAAGGCAGTTGGATCGGTGGCACGTCCAGCTGCGAGAACTGCAGCGGCTGAATCTGGAGTCGCTGCGAGCGGATCTGTTCGAAATGCAACTCGGGGAACGTGATTCGCGAAGGCCGGATCGATGGGCCTGTGCCAATGACCTGGGCCCGCGCCATAGCGGGCGACAGCGCCAGTGCCACGGTCAGCGCCGCCGAGCCGAACAGGCGTCTGCACATGGGCCAACCCGTGAAAACGTGACGGCGCCGGCCAGGGGCAAAGTCGCGCAGCCTGGCGCGAGAAAACGGCACCACCAGCACGGGTTATCGAGTGCAGATTCGCATCGGCTTGAACGATCCGGGCCACGGCCTTGCGGCCGGCCGCCGGTCGGGCAAACCGGGCAAGCTCTGCGGCTGGAAGGGCACGACGCTCAGCCGCCCAACTCGGGACGGGCCAGGATTTCCAGCAGGTACTGGCCGTAGGTGTTCTTCATCGTCGTCGCGAGCTTTTCGAGTTGGTCGGCCGTGATGAAGCCCTTGTGCAGCGCGATCTCCTCGAGGCACGCGACCTTGAGCCCTTGCCGGGCCTCGATCGCCTCGATGAAGTTCGCGGCCTGGAGCAGCGATTCGGGCGTGCCGGTATCGAGCCAGGCGAAACCCCGGGTGAAGCGCTCGACGCGCAACTGTCCGCGGCGGAGGTATTCCTTGTTGACGTCGGTAATCTCCAACTCGCCGCGGGCCGACGGCTGGAGATTCGCCGCGATGTCGAGCACCTGGTTGTCGTAGAAGTACAGGCCCGTCACGGCCAGGTTCGACTTCGGCTCTTTGGGTTTTTCGGCCAGCGACAAAGCCTTGCCGTCGGGGCCCATCTCGACGACGCCATAGCGCTGCGGGTCCTTCACGGCATAGGCGAAGACCGTGGCGCCGACGTCCTGCGACGCGGCATTGGCGAGCATCTTCTGAAAGCCCTGGCCGTAGAAGATGTTGTCGCCCAGGACCAGCGCCGAGTGGTCGCGGCCCACGAAATCGCGGCCCAGGATGAATGCCTGGGCGAGCCCCTCGGGGCGCGCCTGCACGCAATACCGAATCGAGATGCCCAGCTGATGGCCGTCGCCGAGCAGGCGTTCGAAGCTGCCGATGTCTTCTGGCGTGGAGATCAGAAGCACGTCGCGAATGCCAGCCAGCATCAGGGTCGACAGCGGATAGTACACCATCGGCTTGTCGTAAATGGGCAGCAATTGCTTGCTCACGCTGCGCGTGATCGGGTGCAGGCGCGTGCCCGACCCGCCGGCGAGCACGATCCCCTTCTTGCAACGCGGCGTCGGTGCGGTCGATTCGGGCGACATGCGGCGAGTTCTTTCGACGAAGGAAGAGTTCAAGACACGGCCAGGCCGAGACGCTCGCGCTGGTACTTGCCCGAGGTGACGCGCTCGACCCAGGTGGGGTTTTCGAGATACCAGCGGACCGTGTGTTCGATGCCCGTGGCGAAGGTTTCCTGCGGCTCCCAGCCCAACTGCGTCTTGATCTTCGAGGCGTCGATGGCATAGCGCCGGTCGTGGCCGGGGCGATCCTTGACACGCGTGATCAACGAACGGCAAGGCGCGTGTTTCAGTCCCGGGCGCAAGCGATCGACGATGTCGCAGATGGTATGGACGACGTCGAGATTGGTACGTTCCGAGTTGCCGCCGATGTTGTAGACCTCGCCGGGCTGCCCGCGGTCGAGCACGGTCTGGATGGCCCGGCAGTGATCCTCGACGTACAGCCAATCGCGGATGTTGAGCCCGTCGCCGTAGACCGGCAACGGTTTGCCGTCGAGCGCGTTGAGGATCATCAACGGGATCAGTTTTTCAGGGAACTGATAGGGGCCGTAGTTGTTCGAACAATTCGTCGTGAGCGTGGGCATGCCGTAGGTGTGGTGATAAGCACGGACGAAGTGGTCGGCGGCCGCCTTCGAGGCCGAATACGGCGAATTTGGGGCATAGGGAGTCGTTTCCACGAACGCCCCCGTGGCCCCCAGCGAACCGTAGACCTCGTCGGTCGAGACGTGCAAGAAGCGGAACTCGTCGCGCGGGCCGTCGGCCAGCGCCTTCCAATAGCCGCGGGCGGCCTCGAGCAGGGTGAAGGTGCCGCCGACGTTGGTCTTGACGAACGCCTCGGGTCCGTCGATCGACCGATCGACGTGCGATTCGGCGGCGAAGTTGACGATCGCTTGCGGCTGATGCTCGTCGAGCAGCCGGTCGACCAGCGCGCGATCGCAAATGTCGCCGTGGACGAACACGTGCAACGGATCGTCGAGCGCGCCGGCCAGCGAATCGAGGTTGCCGGCGTAGGTCAGCTTGTCGAGGTTGACCACTTGCACGTCTTGCCGGGCAATGGCCAGGCGAACGAAGCAGCTACCGATAAAGCCGGCGCCGCCGGTGACGAGAATCGTGCGCATGAAGGTCCTTCGCTCCGGGCAAATCGAGGAATCCCGAGGGGGAATGCGGCCGGCCGCTCCCCCGGGAATGGTCTTCAGGAATATAGCCTATCGCTACGAATGGGCGGTCGGAGCGGCCGTACGCTGGCCGAAAAGTCGGAAAAAACGGCTCGATTTTGTTTCCTGGAGCATCCGAATAACGATTAGGCACGCCGCCTCGCGCCACCCCTGGGCGCGCCAGCAGCGGGCATCCATCCAGCAGGGTCAGGGCCGGCCCCGACTGCTCGCCCGCACGGGCTCGAACAGTCGCATCCCAGGAAGGTCGAGCGACGATGGGACTTAAGTATCTCTACCTGGCGTATCTATCCAAGCCAGCAAGCGAACGCAAGCTCTACCGCACCATCAAGCGCGAGCAGGTGACCTCGATCCTCGAGATCGGCGTCGGCGAAGGCCAACGCGCGTTGCGGATGATCGACCTCGCCCGGCGGCTGCACCCCGAAGAAACGATTCGCTACTCGGGCATCGATCTATTCGAGGCGCGCAACGATGGCGAGGGGGTTGCCATCAAGGAAATGCACCGCCTGCTGTCGCCGACGGGCGCCAAGTTCCGCTTGATCCCCGGCGACCCGTTCTCGGCCCTCTCGCGCAAGGCGAACGACCTGCCCAAGGCCGAACTGGTGGTGATCTCGTCCACGGTCGACAAGCAGTCGCTCGCCAAGGCCTGGTTCTACCTGCCCCGGCTACTGGAAAAGCACTCGCTGGTGATGCGCGAGGAGATCGACGAGGAACTCCGGGTCGATTTCGACGAGCTCGACCGCGCCGAAGTCGAACGGCTGGCGGCCAAAGCTAACGGGCGCAAAGCAGCCTAGTCGCCGCCGCGGTATGTTGGCGACAGGTCGAGCCGGCCGCCAAGCACCCTGGCGCGGTGTCGATCGTTTCTCGACCCGGGGCCTCGAGCACCGGGCCTGCCTGGAAGTTTGCAGCACGATGAACGCGCCCATTTCTCGCCGGCAGCGGATCGAGGCCATGCTCGCCGACGATCCGCACGATGCCTTCTTGCGCTACAGCCTGGCCCTCGAACTCGACAAAGAGGGCAACCACGAGCGGAGCCTGGAGATCTTGTCGGGCCTGATGGCGGACTCGCCTCCGTATGTGCCCGCGTTCTTGATGGCTGGCCAGCGGTTGATTGCGCTGGCGCGCGCCGCAGAGGCCCGCGCCGCACTCCAGCAAGGGATCGAAGCGGCCCAACGCGAGGGCAATCACCATGCGGCCGGCGAGATGAGCGGCCTGCTGGCGAGTCTCTAAGCGGTCAGGGCGCGATCAAGTAGCGCTCGAGGAACATCGCCTCGACGGCCGTGAGATAGTCGCGGTTGTCCTTCTTGGCAAAACCGTGTCCTTCGTTGTCAGCATACACGGTCCACACCGGCTGCCCGGCGGCGCGGACCTTGGCGGCGATCTGCTGCGCTTCGCCAAAGGGCACGCGCGGATCGTTCACTCCGTGCGAGACCAACAGCGCCGCGCGGATCCGCTCGGCGTTGTTGGTCGGATTGATCCGTTCGAATACCTGGCGCATCGCCGGGTCGCGCTCGTCGCCGTATTCGGCCCGGCGCAAGTCCTGGCGATAGGGACTGGTCTGTTCGAGGAATGAAATGAAATTGGCGATGCCCACCTGATCAATGCCGGCACGCAACCGCTCGCCGAACATGGCCAGCGAGGCCAAGACCATGTAGCCGCCGTACGAACCGCCCATCACGCCGACGCGCCCGGCATCCAGCTCCGGTCGCTTAGCGATGTAGTCGAGCACCGCGCCGATATCCCGCACGCTGGTCTCGCGGTTGGGGCCGTTGTCGAGTTGCAGGTAGGTCTTGCCGTAACCGGCCGAACCGCGCACGTTGGGGCAAATCACCGCCAGTTGCTGCTCGTTGACCCAGTATTGAATCAACCCGCTGAACAACGGCCGGTATTGCGATTCGGGACCGCCATGGATCAGGATCAGCACGGGCGCGGGCCCGGCGCCGGGCGGTTGGGGCAGGTACAGATAGGCCGGCACGTCGCGCTGGTCAAAGCTCGGGCACTTGATCCGCTCGGGCGTCACAAAGCGCTCGGGGTTGAGCCCGCCGACCTCGCTATACGTCCAGCGGGTGAGCTCGCCGCTGTCGACGCGGACCGAATAGGCATCGGCCGGTGCAGCGGGTCGCGCCAGCGTGAAGCCCAAGTGGCTGCCGTCGGGCGAGAACTCGAGGTTGCCGACGATGCCCAGCGGCAGCTTCAGCTCGCGGCGCTCGCCGGCCTGCCAGAGAAACAACCGGCTCGCGCCGTCATCGTTGGTGGTGAAGGCCAGCCGGCCCGTGGCGCGATCGACTTCCAGGCTGTCGACGTCCTGGCCCAGGTCGTCGGCCAGCCAGGTGTAGCGTCCCGTGGCCAGATCGAGCCGGGCCAGCTCGAGGAATTCGCCCCGGGCGTCGGTTGTGATGAAGGCCGCCGCGTCGTCGTGGGCGTACCGCAGATCGCCAACGGCCGCGCGGGCAATGTCGGGCAGCGGCAGATTGCGGAGTTTGCGCGTGTCGACGGCGATTTCCGCCGGATAGGCCTCGTTGATCGAAACGTACCGTTTGAGCAGGACTCGGCCGCCGTCGCGCGACCAATCGGCCGCCTGCCAAAACTGTCCGTCGACCTGCAGGAGCAATTCGCCGGGACCGGGCTGGCGGGATGCGCAGACGTACAGATCCGTATCGCGGCCGTTGCGGCGATTGCTGTGCACGATCATCTGCGTGCCGTCGTCGCGCACGGGGCCCAACAGGTTGCGCGAATGGCCGTCGGTCAACAACGTCGAACGCCCGGCGGCCGGCTCGATCAGGTAGACCTGGTCGTTTTCGTCGCCACCTTGGCTGTGAACCGCCAGCATGGCGCCGTCGGTCGCCTGGGGAACGAACTGTCCGCCGGTGGGCTCGTCGAAAAACGTGATCTGCTCGCGCCGGCCGCCGGGATCGTAGACGCGATGCAACTGCGTCGCGTTGCCGAACCGCGTGGCGACGAGGACGCCGCGCCCGTCGGGTGCCCAGCCGGCGAACGTCGCGGTGCGCACGTTCTGGTACTGCCGCAGGCGTTCGAACACCTCGACCGGAACAACCGGCACGCCCTCGGTCTGCACGGCGGCGGGCCGGCGCGGATCCTCGGGTTCTTCGCCCCTGGCGACGCCGTGCGCTGCGCAGGCGATCAGCGCCGCGCACTGGGCTATCGCCGCGATCGTGACGGTGAACCGCGGCCTCATGGCTTGGCGCGAAGCTCGGCCATCCGCCGCGCCAGCGCATCCATCACCAGCGGCGCGGCTTCGGCGCCGATGCTGTTCTCCTCGCCGTATTGGGCCTCGGTGCGACCGTAGCAAAACGGCGCGACGACGTCCCATTGACGCTTGGGAACGATGTAGCCGATCTCATCGTTTGCCAGGCCGAACAGCAGCCATTTGTCGCTGGGCAGGATGCCGACGATCGTCTGCTCCAGCGGGGCCTCGGGAAAATCGGCCGCCGGGTCAACCGGATCCTGGTACTTGCCGTAGATCAATTCCGGGTAGAGCTCGCCCGGGATGCACGCCACGTGGACGTCGCCCAGCCGGATGACGGCCACCTCGGTGACGGCGGCGCCTTGAACGTCTTTGACGCCGCGCGGCAGCTCTTCGCCAACATCCTCCGAATTGCCGGTCCAGCGGACGCCGTTGCGCTTCATGATGCCCAGCATCCGCGCCACCTGGTACAGCTTGTTCTCCAACGGAATCGAAATCGGCTTCGCGGCCACCTGCAGCGGCGACAGGTTGACCGGCTCGGTCGCTTCGAGCGCTTTGAGCGCCAACTGACCAACCGCCTTGCCGTACAACTCGCAAAACTCGAAATCGCCTTCAGGCGGAAACTCGCCTTGGGCATTGGGGATCTTGCCGCGCGGCGGAGCCATCAGGCCGCCCACTGCGCCAGTGAAATAGGCCACGGGGCAGGCCAGCTTTTCCTTGACCTGTGCCACGGTGGCCCAGATGAAGTCAGCCGTGATGCTTTGGTTTTCGCTGCCCATCGATTCGGGATGGCAGTTCCATTGGATCAGCACGCCCTGAAGTTGCTGGTTGTCTTCGCGGGTGAACTTGATGGCCCTCAGGACGGGGTCGAACACATAGGGCTCGCGCGAGTCGCGCAGCAGTGCTTCGTCCGAGGCCGTGCCGTAGGTCGCCTTGCACGGCGCCGCCTGGCTTTCGGCCTGCTTGACGGCCGCGACGGCCTTTTCTTCCAGACTGGCCAGCCACTTGGCGTCGACGCCCGAGGCGATCGGCGACGGGCCCCAGATGCCGACTGTATCGGGCCCCTCGTGGTTGTGCGTGCTCGAAACCATCACGTAGCCGTAGTCGGTGAGCTTGGAGCGGATGCTCAGTACCGTGGGGTACTGCAAACCGACGACGTCGATCGAAACCAGGGCAAACTTCGTCTCGCCGTCGCGCAGCACCACGGCCCGGGCAAACAACGGGTCGTGCACGTCTTTGGCCCGACGGTTCATGCCATATCCGGCGATATAGACGGGCCGCTTGCCGCCGACCGTGGGCGTGATCTCGACTTCGGCAAAGCCGACGTCGAGTCCCCGGGCAGGTCCGGCCATGCCGGTCAGGCAACACACACCAACGAAACAGGCCAGGGCCAGTCGGCCGAACGTGCGGAAAGACATGCCAGGGGCTCCAGGTGGGGACAGCAACAGCGCGGTCAATCGGCCCCGATCCGATCGCGCAGGGGTGGTGAAGAACAGGCCTAGCCTGACTCCTTCCGGCCGGGTGTCAAGTCGGGGGTTCGGCGGCGAATCCCAGCACCGTCTCGCACCAGGCGGCGATATCGAGCAAAGCACGCGTCGATCTGCGGCTCCCGATCAACTGCAACCCCACCGGGAGACCCTCGGACGACAGCCCGCACGGCAGCGACACGGTCGGGGCGCCGGCCAGGCTCCAGGGGGAATTGAACCGTGGATCGCCGGTCGTGTCCCGCCGCAACGGGGCCGGCGATAGGGTCGCAGGCGTCAGCAGCGCGTCGCAGGATTCGGCAGCCGTCAGGGCGTCGACCGCGGTTCGCCAGTCCCGTTGGAATTCCAACGCCACGGCAAAATCCACTGCCGCCGCGGCGCGGCCCTCGTCCAACAGCCGCGCGACCTCGCGACCAAACCATTCGCGCTGCGCTGGAAAATGCTCGCGATGCACGCCCGCCGCTTCGACGGCCATGATCGTGCGGTGTGCGGGAATAACCTCGTCGAACATGGTCGGCAACGGATGCTCGTGCACTTGGGCACCGGCGCTGCGCAGGCGTTCGACGGCCTGAGCGGTGTGCGCTTGCACGGTTGCATCGGCGGCTGTCCAGAAGAAGCCCTTGAGCCAGCGAATTCGGGGTGGAGAAGACGCCTGGCCTGGCGTCGAAGCGGCCGATCCATCCGCCGGCGCATCGCCTGTGAGCGCGGCAAAGACGTCGCGCAACTCGCCGACTCTAACGGCGATCGGACCAGGGTGATCGAGGTGATAACTCACCGGACAGACGCCGGCGAGGCTCAACTCGTTCCAGGCCGGCTTGAGCCCACTGGTGCCGCAAAAGGTTGCCGGGCGAGTGATGGAGCCTCCGGTTTGCGAGCCGAGCGCGGCCCAGCACATGCCCGCTGCGACGGCCGCTGCGGACCCGCTGCTCGAACCTCCCGGCGTGGCCTGGGGATGCCAGGGGTTGGCGGTCGCCGAGGGGTCGAAACACGCCCACTCGGTCGTCACGGTCTTGCCGAGGATGACCGCACCGGCGGCGCGGAGCCGCTCGACGAGGTTCGCGTCGCGCTGGGCGGGCGCGTCGGAGGTGAGCGACGAGCCGGACCGCGTGGGCAGACCTGCGACGTCGAACAGGTCTTTGACGCCGATCGGCATGCCGTCCATCGGCCCCAACGAACGTCCCGCGGCGCGTCGACGATCGCTCGCTTCGGCCGCGCGCTGGGCGCCTGCACGATCGACGACGACCCAGGCACCGATCCGGGCCTCGTGCCGATCGATACTTTCCAAGCAGGCTGCCAGCAGGTCTGCAGCGCGCGCCGAACCGTGGCGCACACGCTCGGCGAGTTGGCGGATCGCGGTTGCCGAGGGCATCGGGCTGCTCGACAGTTCGGGGGTCGAAGCGATGGCGGGGCCAGCATCGCAGGGAATGCGATGATCGAATGTTAGCGATTTGCTGGCGTTTGCGCAGATAAGTTTTCTGCACCTGGTTGCAACTCGCATTGGACCTGTGGAGAATTGGACACGTGGCCAGCGGTTGCGAAGGATCGGGTCAGAGTTTGCCCGCGACGCAGGCACTTGCGGTGGGGGCAGCGAGACTGCAAAGAGAAGAGAGGAGCAACTTCGATGAGGTTCTCCGTTGGCGAGATTGTCGTGACGCCACGAGCACAAGAGGTGCTGGATCGGGCAGGCGTCGAGGCCAGCGTGTTGTTGGCGCGTCACCAGGCCGGCGATTGGGGGTCGGTCAGCCCCGAGCAGCGACGGCTCAACGAGATGTCGCTGCAGCAGCGGTTGCATCTGGTATCGACCTACGAGACGCCGCTGGGCGATATGGTGACGGTCTTCACGAAGGCCGACCGCTCTTATACGCTGGTGCACCTGGCGCCGCCGCAGCCTGCTGCCGCATCGCATCGGCACGCCCCGCAGCGGGTCGTGTTGCACTAGCGAGGTAAGCCGCGGCGGAACTGTCGCTGGGGCCGCGAAAGATTCGCGGCGCGGCGGCGACCTGTTGTTTTCCATCGGCGCGGCAGCCCGCGCCGCTCATTTGATGTCTCGAGATGTGCATGACCGAAAGCGTTCGCCATCGGCCGGAACTGTTGCATGAGACCGTGTACCTGGCCCCCGGCGCGGTGGTCGTCGGTGACGTGACGATCGGGGCCGAATCGAGCGTTTGGTTCAACGCGGTCCTGCGGGGCGACTGTGAGAAAATCGTCGTCGGCAGCCAGTCGAACATCCAGGACTGCTGCGTGCTGCATGCCGATCCTGGTTTTCCTTGCACAGTGGGCGACGGCGTTACGGTGGGGCACGGAGCGGTCGTGCATGGAGCGACGGTCGAAGACAACGTCACCATCGGCATGAAGGCCGTGGTCATGAACGGCGCCCGCATCGGGGCGAACTCGATCGTCGGCGTCGGAGCCGTCGTGACCGAGGGCACCGAGATTCCGCCCAATTCGCTCGCCGTCGGGGTGCCGGCCAAGGTGAAGCGCGAGCTGTCGCCCGAGCAGATCGCCATGAATCACCTGGGCGCGCAGCACTACGTCGAGAACGCCAAGGCGTTTGCGGCCGCGGCAAAACCGTCGGCCTAAGCACGCTTGCCCGCACCGTTCGAGGCGGCGCAGGCGCTGGCGATGGTGCAACCTTGTTCGGCACAATTGCCGCAGCCGCCGGTGGCGGCCGTCGTTCCGCAGCCGGGTCCGCAGCCGGTGTTCACCGCCTCGGCAAAGCGGCGGAACTGCACCTGGCCCTCATAGACCTCGGCCAGGCGCTCGGTCAACTGATCGAGTTCGGCGGATGGCTCGCCGAGAAAATAGAACACCAGGGTCCGGCCATCGAACAGCGGCTCGGCGTCGACCAGCGAGACCGGCAACTGGCGTTCGCGAATGGCCGCTTCGCAGGCCTCGATCGCCGCGGCGCGATTGCGCTGCAGCCGCAAGGCCAACAGGTCGTCCGCCGGGGTCACGCCGCGCAAAATGACGCCGTCGCCTGGAGCCTCGTTATCGGCGGCCCGCTCCGGCGGGGCCAGCACCTCGCCGAGTTCGAGCCCGCGCGCCGTTCGCAGCACGACCCGGCTGCCGCGCGGATAGTGGGTGGCATCGACCGCCTGAAAGCGGCCGACTTCAGCCCAGGTGCCGACGCGGACCAGGTGATACAAGCTCATGGCAGGCCACCGCATGGAACACGGAACAGAGCGCGGATCGGCTCGATTTTCCCCCACGCCATGCATTGTGACGCGATTTCCCGCGGCTTGCCAAGGGCGTCGACCGGCAGGTAGTGATGCCCTTGGCAAGGCGGCGCCGCGGGCCATACTAAGGAGCTTCCCCGCAGGCAATGATCTCGCTGAGGACCGTCATGAGCACGACTTTCCCGCTAAGCGGCGTTCAACCAGGAACCGGACGCTGGCACGAATTGGCCCAAGCGGTGCTCGACGGCCACGCCTTGACCGAGGACGAGGCCCTCGCCGTGGTCCGTGCGCCGGACGAGGAGCTGCTCGACCTGCTTGCGGCGGCTTACCGCGTGCGCTATCGCCATTTCGGCAACCGGGTGCAGCTCTATTTCTTGATGAACGCCAAGAGCGGCCTGTGCCCCGAGGATTGCTCGTATTGTTCGCAATCCAAGGTGTCGGACGCCGAGATCCCGCGCTACAACCTGCTGCAGGCTGACAAGATTCTCGAAGGCGCCCGCCTGGCAGCCGAGCAACAAGCCAAGACCTACTGCATCGTGATCTCGGCCCGTGGCCCGAACGAGCGCGAAATGCAGGCGGTGTGCGAGATCGTGCCGCAGATCAAGGCTCGGTACAACCTCAACATCTGCGCATGCCTGGGGCTGCTGAACGACGAACAAGCGCTGCGTCTGAAGGCCGCGGGCGTCGATCGCGTTAATCACAACCTCAACACGAGCGACCGCTACTACAGCGAAATCTGCACGACGCACGGCTACGACGATCGCGTGCGTACGTTGCAGGCGGTCAAGGCGGCCGGCCTGGAAATGTGCTCCGGCGGCATCATCGGGATGGGCGAAGAGGACCGCGACGTGGTCCGGCTCGCCCTCAGCCTGGCCGAACTGGGGGTCCTGTCGATTCCGGTCAATTTTCTCAACCCGATCGACGGCACGCCGCTGGCCGGGCTGAGCAAGCTGACGCCGCGCTATTGCCTGAAGGTGCTGGCGATGTTTCGGCTGGTCAATCCAGCGCGCGAACTGCGCATCGCCGGGGGCCGGGAGATTCATCTCCGCAGCCTGCAACCGCTCGGGTTGTACCCTGCCAATTCGATCTTTATCGGCGACTATCTGACCACCAAGGGGCAAGCGCCCTTGGAAGACCTGCGGATGCTCGAAGACCTGGGCTTCGAGATCGTCCGGGCGAACGTGCTACCGGACGACGAAGCGTCAAACGCGCCCACTGCCACGGCCGCTCAGCCGGCCCCGGCGCCCGCAGGCGCTTGCCGTAGCGGCGGCTGCGGTTGCCACTGATCGGTAGCTACAGCGCAGGGCCCCCAACGCAGCGCCACTGCGGCGCCTGATCGATTGCGCGGTGCCCGATCGATTGCCGAGCAGTCGGCTAGTTCGACGAAAAAACGTCTTCGGGTAGCAGGCCCGTCGCGCGGCGCTTGTCTTGGGGGCGGGGGCGCGACGGCGTTTCGTAGGGGATGTGCTCCAGCTCGATGCGCACCCAGACGCAGGGACGACCGGCGTCGTCTTGTTGTACGTCGAACTGTCGTTTCCGCACGCGGCCCGCGAGTTGCCGCCGCTTGGTCCAGGCTTGCGTCGCAGCGAGACTGATGGTCTCCCCCGGCGCTGGCAACGTGGCCACGGGCCAATCGAAATAGAGTGCCTGGCCCAGGCAGTGATCGTGGGCGTCGAAGAGTTCGACAAACACACCGGCCAAGGTTGCGGCGCGGCGATTCGATCGTGCGTTGGGGGTCTCCATGACCGAATTCCTCCGTGATGTTCGCGGCGTGCGGTGATCCGCATGAGGCGCGAGGATAGCCGAACCGATCCGCGCGGGTAAAGGCAAAATCCGGCCCCGTGGCGCGTCGCGCCAGCAACTTGTCTCGCAGGGTCGTTTTTCAACTTGACAATCTCTTTGCTGGTACTCTTCCGGCGGCCACCGTAGACTGACGCCGCGCATCCACTCCGCGGGCCGCTTGCCTGACGACCATGACCGACGAATCGCTCGATCGCGTCAACGACTTGTTGGCCCGCGCACAGGCCGGCGAAGGACAGCAGCGCGATGCCCTGTTCGAGGCTTGCCGCAGCTATCTGGGCGTTTTGGCGCGCGCACAAGTGGAAAGCTGGCTGCAGGCCAAGGTCGACGCCTCGGATCTGGTGCAGCAAACCCTGCTCGAAGCGCATCGCGATTTCGATCGCTTCACCGGTCGCACGGGCGGCGAGTGGCTGGCCTGGCTGCGCCGCATGCTGACGCACAACGCGGCCGATTTCGTGCGGCATTACCGCGGCACCGAGAAACGCCAGGCGCGCCGCGAAGTGGCCCTGGGCGCGCGGGGCGACGCGGCCGAATCGCAACCGGCCTGGGAGCCCGCCGCCGACGATCCGTCGCCCAGCCAGCAGGTGTTGGCGCAGGACGAGGAGTTGGAGCTGGCTGCGGCCGTGGCGAGCCTGGCCCCGGACCATGCCGAGGTGATCATGCTCCGCAACTTGCAGCGATTACCCTTCGACGAAGTCGCGCGGCGGATGAATCGCAGCCGGCCCGCCGCGCAAATGCTGTGGATGCGGGCGATGAAACAGCTCGAACGCAAGCTGCGCCCGGCCGACGCTCCGGGGGCCGACGCTTGAGCGACCACGACGATGCCGATACGGGGGCGCTGCTCGACGCCTATCTCGAGCGGTTGCAGCGCGGCGACGCCGCGGCGCGCGGCGAGCTGCTGGTGCGCCGCCCGGACCTGGCCTCGATCCTGGAATGTCTTGACCGGCTCGAGCGGTTCGCGCCCAGCGAGGTCGAACTGTCGCAAGCCGAAGCACTCGATCCGACGTTGGCCGATCCGGCGAGCGGGCCGCCAACTGACACGGCGGCCGGTCCTGCCGCGCCGGCGCTGGCAGGTGACTACGAGATCATCGAGGAGATCGGCCGCGGCGGCATGGGCGTGGTCTTTCGCGCACGCCAGAAAAGCCTCGACCGGCCTGTGGCGATCAAGATGGTGCTCGGTTGTCACCTGGCCTCGCCCGAGCAGTTGCGCCGGTTTCGGCTCGAGGCCAAGTCGGCCGCCGCCCTGAGCCATCCGAACATCGTCCGCGTGTTCGACGCCGGTGAGGTCAACGGACAGCATTACTTCGCGATGGAATACGTGGCCGGCCAGAGCCTCGCCCAGCGCCTGGCCGCGGGCCCGTTGCCCTTGGACGAGGCGATCGAGCTGCTGGTGCGCGTTGCGGGTGCCGTCGAGTATCTACATGCCCACGGTATCGTGCACCGCGATCTGAAGCCGGCGAACATCTTGCTCGCGGCCGACGGCGAACCGTTGATAACGGATTTTGGCCTGGCCAAATTGCTCGCGGCCGACAGCGCGCGCACCGCCAGTGGTGTGATCGCCGGCACGCCGAGCTACATGGCGCCGGAACAAGCCGCGGGGAGACCAGACGAAGTGGGACCCGCTGCCGACGTGTACAGCTTGGGCGCGATCCTCTACGAGCTGCTCACGGGACGCCCGCCGTTTCGCGCCGAGACGCCGCTCGATACGGTGCTGCAGGTGCTGAGCGGCGAAGTGATTCCGCCGAGGCAAATCGAGCGCCGCATCGATCCGGCACTCGAGCAGATCTGCCTGCGATGCCTGGAAAAACGCCCGCAGGACCGTTACCCCGGCGCCGCGGCCGTGGCGGGCGAATTGCAAAAATATCAGCGCGGCGAGCCGCTGGCCGTCGAGGCGACCGACATCTGGCAGCGCATCTGGCGGTGGATGCGCCGCGAACCGGCGCTGGCCGGCCGGCTGATCGTGTTGGCGGCCTTTTACCTGGTGCAGCAGCTCAACTACCGCGTTTTCCACGCCTCGGATGCCCAATTCCATTTCCAGGTCTGCGTCATCCTGGGAATCTGGGTACTGGTTTCGCTCGCGGCCGGCCGGCTGATCAAGCGGCGCCGCCTGGAGCTGGGCGCCGGTTTCGTGTGGGGGACGGTCGACTGCGCGCTGTTGGTTCTCGTGGTCTGGATGGCGAACTCCGTCGCTAGCCCTTTGGTCATGTTGTTTCCGCTGTTGATTGCCGGATCCGGCCTGTGGTTTCGCGTGCGGCTGGTGTGGTACGAAACGGCCCTGGTCGTGGCGTCGTACCTGGCCCTGGTCCTCGACTACGAGTTGTTGCGCAGCGAGCTGCACGCTGTGGTACCGGTCAGCATGGCGCAGCACGTCGTCTATGTCGCGACGTTTTTCCTGCTGGGAGGAGTGATCGCTTACCAGGTGCACCGCGTGCGCTCGTTGAGCCGGTACTTCGATCGACAGTTCCCCGAGCAAGAGGGCGCCTGAACATGCTGGCCGGATATGTGAGCGACGAGTATTACGCCGCGCTGGCCGACGTGACGGCGGAATTCACCGGCAGCTGGGGCGCGAGGGCCGTCGTGCGATCGACGCCCAGCGGTGCGCTGTGGGCCGAGTTGCCGCCGGGCCGCTACGAAGTCACGCTCGCCAAGGACGGCTTCGGCTCGAAACGCGTCGAGGTCGAGCTGGTCGAGGGGCGCCCCTGGCACTTTCGTCTCTTGGCCGATCGCCTGTCGGGCTACGCCTGGCCCAAATGGTGCCGTGCCGGCGATGCGGTCGAGTTTCGCGTCCATTCGGTGGCCCCGTACAAGTTGGGCCTCGTGCGTCTGGGGCTTGCGCGCGAGCACGTGCGGAACATCGGCTGGTACGACAACCACGGGCCGCGCGCCGCGATGCAGACCTTGCCCGACGGCCATTTTGTCGAAACCGGCGTGCGGTGGGACGCTGGTTTCGGCGCCGTGCATCACCAGTCGATCGTCGCACCCCAGCGAGGCGGGCTGCACTACTTCGAAGCGCGAAATCGCCGGGGCGAATATTGCTCGTTTCCGTTGGTGGTGGCGCCCGCGCGGCCGACGGCGCCCTTGGCCGTGCTGGCGTCGACCAACACCTGGAACGCGTACAACCGTTTCGGCGGTCGCAGCAACTATATTTTGGCCGCGCGGATGCTCGACCGGCCGATCGTGAACGCCAAGAGCGACTTGCCCCGGTACAAGCTGGCCGATTACGGCGAATGGCAAGGCGACACCTATGCGCCGCTCTCGTTCGATCGGCCGGAGCCGGACAACCAGATCCGCGAGGGCGAGCAGGCCACGGATCCGATCGAAGGCCGGATGGAATGTGCGCTGGCCCCCGCCGAGTGGCGCACGCTGGCCTGGCTCGAACAGGCCGGCTACTCCTACGACCTGTACGCCGACGCCCAATTGGACGACGGCACCTTGCGGCTCGACGACTATCGGGCGCTGCTGCTCAACGTGCATCCCGAGTATTGGACGATTCGGATGTACGAAGCCGTCAAGCGGTGGGTGTTCGAGCGCGGCGGCAGGCTCCTGTACCTGGCCGGCAACGGGTTGAATTGCGCGGTGGAGCTGGACGCCGGTGCGGCGATGACTTGCCTGAACCGCTGGGACCCAGGCACCGAAAGCCGCATGGCGTGCCAGCACGAATCCGAGGCGCGCCTGTTGGGGGTCGTGTACACCGATCCGGGGGCGATGACCGTGGCGCCCTATGAATCGGTCGCCTCGAACCATTGGGTGTTCGCCGGCACGGGCCTGCGCCGCGGCGATCGGTTCGGCGAGCGGACGCTGCACGAGCGGTATGGCGACGGCGCCAGCGGTCACGAAACCGACAAGCTGAGCGCCAGTTCGCCGCGCGACGCCGTGCTGTTGGCGCGGGGATTGAACCCCGACGACGGCGGGGCACACATGGTCTATTTCGACACTCCGTGCGGCGGCGCCGTGTTCTCAGCAGGGTCGATCACCTACCCCACTGCCCTGCTCTGCGATCGGCACGTAGCGCGGATCACCGCCAACGTGCTCGATCGCTTTCTGGCGAGCGCGGCTGGTACAACTTAAGCGGCACGGCGGGCGTAACGCAGCGTCCTGCGCGGCGGGGCATAGCGGCCGCCGCGGGCCGGCGGCGCGTCGGCGCCGAGGCCGGCCTCGGGCTCGAAGTTGATCAATTCGCGAATGGCATAAGGCTGCGCGCCCTGGCTTTCGTAGTAGGTGCGCACGCCGACTTCGCCGAGCATGCCCAGCACAAAGAATTGCAGGCTGACCATGATCAACAGCGTCGACAGCAGCAGCAACGGGTTATCGGTCATGTCTTGCCCCATGCCGATCTTCATGCCGATCGTGGCGGCTCCCGAGGCGATGGCCAGGCCCGTACTCGCCATGCCGATCCCGCCGAAGAGGCGCATCGGGCTGCTCAAGTAGGAAATCAGATACTTGACGGTGATCAAGTCGAGCACGACGCGCAGCGTGCGCGAAATGCCGTATTTCGATTGACCGTAGCGGCGAGGATGATGCTTGGTCTCGACCTCCAGGCAGCGCGCGCCGCGCCAGGCGGCGAGAATCGGAATGAACCGGTGCATCTCGCCGTAGAGCTGCAGCTCCTGGGCAATTTCGCGGCGCATGGCCTTCAGGGTGCAGCCCAGGTCGTGCACCGGGAACCGGGTGACTCTCGAGATCAGCCAATTGGCGATCTTCGAGGGGATCTTGCGCAGCACCAGGCCGTCTTGCCGATGGCGGCGCCAACCGTGAATCAGATCGTAGCCTTCGTTGAGCCGTGCGAGCAGCATCGGGATGTCGGACGGATCGTTTTGCAGGTCGGCATCCATCGTCACGATCACGTCGCCGGTGGCCATCTGGATGCCGGCGTGCATGGCGGCCGTTTGCCCGTAGTTCCGGCGGAAGAGCACGATCTTCACCGTCGGATCGTGTTCGGCCAGCGCCTGGAGCTGCTCGCTCGAGCCGTCGGTCGAGCCGTCGTCGACCAGGACCATTTCATAATTGCAGCCCATCGGCACGAGCACGGCTTGCAGCGCGTCGTAGAGGCGGCGGATGTTCTCGCGTTCGTTATAGATCGGCACGACGACCGACAGGTCCATGACGCCATTCCTTGATTGGGGAGTGCGCGCGGTGGCACGTCCGGGAAAAAGTGTGTGGGTGGCAAAACGCTCCGCGCGACGGTGCGCCGCGTGGACTTGCAGACGGAGAAGTTCTTGCGCGGCGACGGCGCGGGCCGGTTCGACCGTCGTGGGCGCGGGCGTCGCGGCAACCGGTTCCGGCGGCGACTCGGCCGCAGGCGGCCCTGGGATTCGCGGCCGGACGGGACCCAGCAGGTAGACCGCCCCGCCGATCAGGCCCGACGCCATGACGACCAGGAACCAGAGCAAACCGAGCGCAATGCCCGCTTCGTGCGTCATGCCATATCCGGCCAGCAGCAAAGCGAGCCCGCCTTCGCGAATGCCGACGCCGTTGATCGACAACGGCAGCACCGTCAGCAGGCTGACGATTGGCACGGCCACGCAGTACGCGCTGGCGGGAATCTCGAGCCCCAAGGCCTGTCCCAGGGTCCACACGCAGACAATGTTCAGTGCCTGGATCGCCAGGCTCCAGGCGAGTGCCGCGGCGATGACTGGCGGTCGATCGAAGTAGGGTTGCAAGGCGCCGATCAGCCGGCCGACGCGCGGTAACAGCGTGAGCCGCGCCGCATGTTGTTGTGCCAAGACCAGGCCGGCCCGGGTCAGAAACGCGACCGCCGCGCCGACGAGCACGATGACGGCGATCCACGACACGAGGCCCGCGGCGAGGCTTTGCCCGATGATCGCCACGGTCGCGATCGACAGGAGCGCCGTCAGGCCGGTCAGGCGATCCGCAAGCACCGTGCAGCCTGCCAAGACCCGAGTGGCCAGCGTAGGCGCCAGGCGATAGGCCTTGACGACGTCGCCCCCGACCGAGGTCGGCAAGCATAGGCTGAAGAACATGCCCTCGAAGTAGAGCTGCAGGAACTGGCCGTGACTGGCGCCGAGCGCGACCGCGCGGGCCAGGCCCCCCCAGCGCACGCTGCTGATCGTTTGGGCCACGAGATACACGCCCAGCGCCGCGAACCAGTAGCTCCAGCCGACCTGACCGAGCGAATGGACCATTTCGGCCCAATCGATCTGGTCGGCCAGGTAGAGCACCAGCGCCCCGGTGACGGCGATACGCAGCACGAACCCCCAGCTCGGGCCCGCGAGTTGAAACGAGGGGCTTAAATCGTCGTGCGAAGGATCAGTTGGCGGAGACATGCGATCGCGAGTTCGAGGTTTCTGAACGATGCACAGCGGCCGTGTCCGATGTGATGCGCCGCCCAACGATCATTCGTTGGGCAGGGTGTGGTGTCTTGTAGCGCTCGCAGGAAATCACGGCGAGCGGTTCCCAGGCAAAGGGCAGCGGCGGTTCCTCGTACCCGTCGAAATCTTCGTAACAGAAGTACTCGACTTGGGGCGGAACGGCCTCGGGCACGGTGGGCCAGGCCACGGTGCTAATCGGTTTGCCGTAGTGATAGGTGAACAGGTGGTGAGCCAGTCCAAAGCTGACCAACTCGGCGCCCCGGGGGAGCTGCGTTCGCAACTGGTTCATCGCGGCCAGGTGGTCCTCGCTATTGCGTGCGAGTTCGTTAATCCGCGCGCCGGCGTACGACAATCCCAGCAGACCCATGATCAGCGACGTGCCCAGAACGACGCGGGCCGGCTCGGTGCGGCTGCGGATCACGAAGAGGGCCACGGCCGTGACGGCGACATAGGCGGCAAAGCCGCAGGCGAACAGCGGCGGCTGCACCAACACCGAACGGCCGCCGCCGCTGAGGCTCGCGCCCAGCATGACGATCGCGACCCCGGCAAAGCCGAGCGCGAGCAGACCTTGCCAATGGAACCAGACGCTTGCTGCGCGTCGGACGCCCTGGCCCAGGGCCGCTTCGACGACCGGGGCGGTCAGCACCGCCAGGCACGGATAAAGTGGCATGAAATAGCGCGGCCGGGCCTCGATGGCCAGCAGGCAACTGGGCAGCGTCACCAGCAGCGCGACGGCCGCGAACACAACCAGCGATCGAGAGTCGCCGAGATTGCGCCGCAGGCTGGGCCACGCATAGGCGACCAGCAGCGCCGACCACGGCATCGTGCATGCGAACACATGCAGCGGAAACGAAGCGGCATGGATCGAGAGCGCGCTGGTTTGCGAGCCCAGGAATCGGATGCTCGCGTTGTGGACCCAGATTTCCCACGCGGCCTCGGGACCGGCGGCGCGCCAGTATGGGATCTGCCACGCACCGATGACTGCGGCGAAAGCCACGAGCCCGGCGAGGTGCGCGACGCTCAGCCACATGCGCCAATCGCGCCGCACGGCCAGCAAGTACACCGTGGTCACGGCCACGAAATAGACCGGGCCTTGAGGCCCCTTGGCCAGCCCAGCCAAGGCGGCCAAGGTATAGCCGGTCGACCAGGTGAACACCGGTCGCCACCGGGCGACGTATCCGGCCTGCCACACCAGCAGCGACGACGCGATCAACAAGGTCAGCGTCGCTTCGGTTTCGGCCATCCGTCCGAGTTCGAGCACCTGGAACATGGTCGCATACGCCGCACCGGCGACGAAGGCTGCGGCGCGGCTCGTGCAAGCGCGGGCGCAGAGATAGATCAGCCCGGTCGTCGCGACGGTGGCGAGCAATGCCGGCAGCCGGACGACGGCCGCGTCGCAGCGTCCGGTGAGCCAGGCCGCGAGGGCAATGGTCCAGTTCTGCAGCGGTGGGCGGCTGAGATACAGCAGTCCTTGCTGCCGCGGCACGACGAAATCGCCGCTGGCGAGCATCTCGCCGGCCACGAGGGCGCGACGCGGCTCTTCGCCGCGGATGCTCAGCGTGCCCAGGCGAGCCCCGTGCACCAGTGCAGCCAGCGCGACGAGCAGCAACAGCACAGGATCGCGCCAAGCACGATCGCTTCGACTGTTCGAGATTGCCGCTGGGGCGCGCATGCTGAGGGCCGTCCTTGGCCGTGATGCCGATCGCGATTCGGCCGGGTGCCCCGCCGGCGCGGCGAGCGCGTAATCAGGGCGCCAAGGCGGAGCATCGCGGGGCCGAAGTCTCGCGCGTGACCGCGGAGGCGTCAAGGTCGCTTGACGTTGCTAGCACACCCCAGAGCGCGAAAGCCCCGGCCGTGAAGATACGCTGATCGCAGTCATGCCCTGCGCGACGCTAGCGTTCGCTGCCTTCGTCGCCGAGGTTCCAGGCATCGAGCCACTGCGGCTCGCCCGGCTGCAAGTGAAAATCTTCGAGCAGGCGCTCGTGCAGATCGGCCATGTGCCCTGCCCCGTAGAAGATGGCCACTTTCTTGTGCCCCTTGTCGAGCTGTTCGCGCAGTCCTTCGAGGGCCACCTTGTTGCGCTCGGTGATGATCGTCGAACCTTCGGGCCCGTCGAGCGCGTTGAGCGCCGTTTCCATATCGCCGAATTGATCGGCCAGGACGCGCTTGAGCGCCGCGGAGCGGTTGGGACTCAAGAATGCAGAGATCAAGTCGGCATCGCTCGTCCGGCGACCGGGGTTCTCAGGGTCGGCCGGTTTGCTCTGTTCGGCCAGCATCCGACCCACTTCCCGAAAGTAAAGCTTCATGAACATCTTCACAAAGCTCTCGTTGCGGTTGCTCATCGATGTTTCGAACTGTTCGGGCGACATGTCCGCGTGCACCAGGTTCTTGGCCTGATAGTCGATCACGTCGAGTTGATGCGCGAGACCGAGCATCTGCTGCATGTTGGATTGCATTGCCGCAATCGGGTGGCCGCTCCGCCGGCCCGGTTGCGGGCGATTGTCGTCCTTCGGCGCGACCAATTCGTACAGGACGACGTCGTAGTCCGCGAACCGCTTGTTGAGCGCCTGGAAATACTCCGTCTCGGCGATATGGATGGCCCCGATCAAGTCGACCTGGACCGGGCGCTGGGCGTCAGCGGGGGTGTGAAAGCTGACGATCGCCGTTTGCAGGGCCGTGGGGTTGCCCGCTTCGTCGCGGGCCACGCGCAGGTATTCGAGCTTCTCCGGGGCGTCGACGGCGCCGGACACCTCCTGGGCTCGCGATGAACTCAGCGAGAGCGCCGCCAGCAGCAGCGCCACATGGCGTCCTAACTGAATCCAACTCCCTTGTGTGCCGGACCGTAGCTGCACTTGCATCTGCAATTTCCTTTTCCCGCAGGAGGCGATCGCCAAGGATCACTGTCGGACGCTTTGCAAAGTATACGCCCGGGCCGCCGCCCGGGAGCGGGCCGGCGCACGACTGCGGTCAGGCTCTTTGCACGCCTTGGCGCAGCAGCCGCACGAAGGCCTTGAGAAACGGCGTGTTGTCGTGCCAGGTGCGGGCAGTGACGAGCTGTCCGTCGACGACGCAGGGTTGGTCGACATATTGGGCGCCCCCCTGCTCCGCGTCGAGGCGGCACTTGGCCACGGTCGTCACCGTGCGGCCTTGCAGGCATCCGGCCGCGGTCAGGATCTCGATGCCGTGGCACACCGAGGCCACGGGTTTGCCGGCGGCGAAAAAATGCCGGGTGATTTCCAGCAGGTGAGGATCGTAGCGCAAATACTCCGGGGCTCGTCCGCCCGAGACGAACAACCCCGCATAGTCCCTGGCCACCACGTCGCGGAAGGCCAGACTGGCACGGAGATGATAGCCCGGCCGTTCTTCGGTAATGTCCCAGGGCACGAGCGCCCCCGGCGGGACCTCGTGCAGCACGAGGTGATAGAGCCGGGCTTCGGGCCCGCAGACCACGACCTCGAAATCGTCTTCGGGCAAGCGGAAGTAGGGATAGAACGTATCCAGCACTTCCGAAGCGTCGCCGATCGGCATCAATACTTTAGGCATCGGTGGTCTAGGCCAGGGGAACTTGGTTCGAGCGGGTTTAGCGCGATGCTTCACCCAGGTAGTGTTCGCCGAACACCGGCGGGGTGCCGCGGAGGCAAAACCGTTCCATGCGGTTCAGTTCGAACCCCGCGTCGCAAACGAGCCGGTCGATGGCGCGATTCAAATTACAGCCGACTCCCACGCGGCGCTGCAACGGGTTCAGCCGGTCTTGCCAACGGGCCACGCGCGGATCGTCGCTGCGGCCATGTTCGACGAACAGGAACCGGCCGCCGGGCCGCAGGACGCGGCGGATTTCGCCGAGAGCTTTTTGCACGTTGTCGATCGAGCAGAGCGTCCAGGTGCTGACGACACAATCGAACATCGCGTCGTCAAACGGCAAACGCGCGGCGTCGAGCTGATGCGTGTGGACCGGCACAACGGACTGTTCGATGCGTCGAGCCACGCGTTTGCGCAAGACGCTGGCCGGATCGATCGCGTCGAGTCGCTTCACGGCGTCGGTGTAATGCGGCAGGTTGAGACCGGTGCCGAAGCCGATTTCCAGCACATGCCCGGCGGCAGCGCCGGCGACGCGCGGCCGCTGCTCGGCCATGGCCGGGCTTTGCATGACCCAGTCGAGCAGATGCGGAAACACGTAGTTTGCGTAGAGACCCATAATCGCCTCGCTTTTGGGGGCTGGCCCCCGGGGAGCGTCATTATCAACGTTGGCCGGGCCGGCAAGCGATGGCCCTTTGCCGATGTGCCCCCTTCGCTCGGGGGAACCTTGGCGACTGAGCAGATTATTTTTTGGCAATCGATGCTTGCAATAAAAAATGCACCTGTACATAATGCGGGCGTGATTGGGGGGTACCTCAATCCAATGTTCCCCGCAGGTTCCTGCCCCGCCTGCGGGGACTTTTTTTTGCGCTCGATGAGCGTTTGATTAGCATCGAAGAGCGCCTTTTCGCAAGAAACCGGCTGGTTTCTCAGGACGGGCGGCAATTCTGCCAGTTAGCGACTGCTGCGGATGCTGGTGCGAGTGTTGTCCCCGCTGGCGATCGAACGATTGCGTTTCGGGGGGTGCAGGCTGATTTCGCTGCCAGCAACGCCGACGCCGCTGGTGCGCCTGCAAGATCGGAACAACCGGTCTTCTCCGTACTCTTTGCCTTTCTTGTTCAATTGTTACGACCGGTGCGTCCGATACTACCCGCACGAGACCATGCGCGGCGGCTCCATTGGGGGAGCTGCTGCGCCGGCCATTGTTCGCCCTCGAACCAGGGTAGCTCGGAATCATGGACATCTTCCGCACCAAGTCATGGTTGCTGTTCGCGGTCATTGCGCTGGCCGGCTCGGGTACTGCCGCTGCGCAATTGGTGCCCGGCTCCTGGGTCGGCGTGGAGGACTTACAGTTCTTCGCTCCTCCGGACGTGAGCGCATATAGCGGTGGTCCTGATCCGAAGACGGGCTGGTTCGCCACGCTGGACGAAGTGAACTGGTGGTTGAGCACTCCCAAGCAATCCGACATCGGCGTCGACGGCGGCCAGGTGATCGTGGCCGACGGTGGAATCGGCGGCCGCATTCCTGAGACCTTTTTCGGCGAGGCCGACCCGGTGGCCAAGCCGGTGCTGCCGCTCGATGAATGGGGACGCCTGTCAACCAACGGCTTGAATACGACGGCCTTCACCACCGGCAGCGCCATGGGTGAACGCGTCGAATTCGGGTGCGTCGATTGCGACGGACATTGGGGCATCATGTTCGGCGGCCAGTTCATTCATCCCTGGACCGAGCGCGTGACGCGCGGCGACGTCGATGTGGTGTTCCTGGACACCTATGTGCCCATGACCTTCTGGGACCTGGAAACCGGGCTACTCAAGACGCGCCAGGTGGGTTATCTCGACGGCTTCGTCAACCGCAGCGAACTGGATGTCGTGGACGACTCGTCGCTTGACATCTTGTTGCCGATCGAAGGCTTCGTCCCAGTCGCCAACTTTGCCGCGGGCCGCTACTACGACGGCAACGGCGACGGGGTGATCGATCCGACCAACATCGAAGACAACCTCAGCGATCCTGTCCTCTACGACCTGGACGACCTGTACCGGCTGCCGGTCGTCTACAACGAGCTCCGTGTGCGCAACCAAACGAAGTACAACAATCTCGAAGTCATGCCCTTCTACCGGCTCGATCCGTTCCACAACGGGAGCCTGTTGGAAGTCGGTACCGGTATGCGGTACAGCGACTGGGAGGAGAACTTCGACGTCCAGGGCTGGGGCGGCATTCTCGGGGAAAGCGATTGGTACACCCGGGCCCGGAACCGCATCGTCGGACCGCAAGTGTCGGCCCGGTGGTCGCAGACCCACGGTCACTGGACGCTGTCGGCCGAAGGGCGTGGCTTCGTCGGCTGGAACTTTCAGAGCGTGCACCAGACCGGTGGCTTCGAGATCTTCTCGAATACCAACACCTTGGATGGCCTGACGCGGCCGATTCCGCCGAACCCGTCGTTGTTCCGTCCGGTGAACACCTCACAGCAGTTCTCGCCCAATACGTTCGAGCACGACTTCACCGCGGTGGAGTTCTCGCCGGGTGCCGAAGTGCGGCTGCAGACCAGCTATCAATTGACCAAGGCGATCGCAATTCGCGGTGGTTGGACGGCCAACTGGCAGGACGCCCTGGCGCGGCCGTCAAACATGGTGCTGTACAAGGTGCCATTCATGGGGATTCGCGACGACCGCAATACCCAGGATGTCTTCTTCCACGGCTTCAACATCGGCGTCGAAGTCAACCGCTGATCCACGCGGATCGACACACGTATTCCGGCGGAGGCATCGCGAGCCCAGGGGGTCCCATCCCCTGGGCTCCTCCGCGTTTGGAGCCCATCGCAGTCGAGCCGCTCTTCGGCGGTCCGCTCTCAGGAAACCCCGCTTGGGCAGAGACTACATTCTGCCCACGGTGCCGGCCGGCGACAGCACGAGGGCCGCGACGTATTGAGCGGCCGGAAGATTCGGCGGCAACACAACCGCGGCGTATTCGCCGATGGCCATGTTGTACCGAGTGACCGTGTCGTTGAAGCCGAGCGTAGCGCGAGCCTGTTGACGGATCGCTCGCATGGCCGGTCCGGGCAAAGCCGGCTCGCGCAGCAACTGATCGGTCAACCGCGCGCGGGCCAGATCGGCAGCGACGACTTCCTCGGCCCGGGCGGCGACGGCGGCAAACCAGCGCGGCATCGCTGCAGCCAGGCGCACAACGGGTCCGGAAGATTGAATATTGGCCGGAAACAGCTCGAGGCGCATGGCGTAACGTCCACCGTGCGGGGCCGTGACGGGCAGCAGCCGGGCCCCGGCCAAGGCCGCAGTTCGCGGCAGCGCGGCTTGGGCGACGATCGAACTGGCATGGGCCCGGGTCAACTCGGCCTCGGCGACCAGGCGCATGGCACGAAACTCGAGCATCGCTTCAGCGCCTCCGACGCGATCGTGGAGGGCCAGCACCGAGGATTCCAAGGCTGCGAATTGCTCGAGCTGGCGCTGAAGAATGCCGTACTCGGTAATCGTCGATCGAGCTTGCCAATAGGTGCTGGTGACGGCCGACCTGTCACGCGCGCTGACGGCCTGCACACAGGCATCGAGCGTAATGGGCGAGCCTGCGGCCGGTGGCAAGGGGGCCGACAGTGCGAGCTGCGTGGCCAATTCTTGCGCACGCTGCATCGGATTGATCTCGACCAGCGATTGATACAAGGGGGCGCCGGCCGGCGGTGTCGGATCGCTGGCCGCGCGCTGGGCTACGAGGACGATCCGCGCGGCCTGCGAATTGCGGCCAGCGCGGGCTTCCTCCATGGTTTCCGGGGTTGCTGCCTCGGGCGGTTCGGCGGCGTCGGGAATCTCGATCGGATCGGCGTCGGGATCGATCGGCAATTCCGCCGGGGGCTCTTCGGCGGGTGGTGTGCCTTCCTCGCGCGGCTGCCAACCCGAGGCTGGATCGCCCGGCGTAGGCTGCCCCGCGGTCAGCGGACCCGGCTGAGTCGCCATGCCCGGCGCACCAAGCAGCGGCTCCTCGTAGGTCATTTGCCGGCCCGGTAACGCTCGGCGACCGGATCGCGGTGCGGCCGGGGGCGGTGCCATTGCCGCCGCCGGCTGTGCGGGCGGGGGAGCCGTCGCGGCAGGCTGCGCTTGCGGGGTGTTTGAGCCGCCGGGCACGAGCATGGCCGCCAGCTCGTTGGCGGGCGCCCCGCGCCGGGCCACGGCCAGGGCATAATCGGTGATGTCGAAATTGTAGGCCAGCACCGCCTGAATGAACTCTTGTCGTTCGCGGCTCAGTTCCTGGAGCCGCTCGACGACTTGCTCGCGCGGGGCGCGACCCGAGACGTAGGCCTCTTCGCTGGCCGACAACAGGTCGTTCAACGTCTGTACCGCTGCGGCGCGCAATTCGATTTCTCGAAACCGCAACGGCAACGTGTCGTGGGCCCGCCGGGCCGGCTCGGGAGCGGCACGACCGGCAAAAATCTGCTCGAAATTTGTGCGGTATTGACCGATTTGCGGCATATCGGCCGGCAAGGGCAGCGCCGTCACCACTGCGGCGCCCAACCAGGGCGCCAACTCATATTGCCGATCAATGGCGGCCAGCTCGGCCTCGCGGGCTTGCGCTTCGACCAGCGCCAACGCGCCGTCGAGCCGCACCGTTTCACCAGCGGGTTGCGCTGTTTCGGCCGCGGCCGATTCGAAGCCTTCAAGTCGGGCGAGGAAGTCGAACTCGCTGCGCCGCGAGTAGTAAGAGGCGACCGCCGCCGAGAGCGTCCAATAGATCCGCACGGCCTGGAGTTGGCGTGTCCGATCGTTTGATCGAGCCAATAGGTCAACCAGCCGCAATGGCTGCCCGGCCAGAGGGCTGCGTGCCGGAGGTGTCAGGGCTTCGCCGAGCAGTGCAGGCGGCGTCTTCGACGCGTGCGGCGGCTGCGCCGATGCAGCCGGCTGCGCGGGCGGACTACCGAGGGGGGCACTGCCGAGGGGGGCACTGCCGAGGGGGGCACTGCCAAGGGGGGCACTGCCGACTTGAGCCAACAGGCCCAGGCCCACGAGCCAGGTATAGGTGCCCATCCGTGGCACTCCCGCATGAGAATCGATTCGCCAAGCAGGCACTCGCGCGTGCGCGCACGTCCAGGGTGCGGCAAATGCCTAGCTAACAGCGTGGCCCCGTATTCCGGGTCCGTCAAGAGGAAACCGCAGTTGTGCGCTATCCGAGCATGCTATCGTGCGTGCTCGACCGTCGCCGCGGCGGACTTACAATACGGGCAGAGAGAATCGATTCGCCGAGCAAGAAAGTGTTCTCTGCGAGGGCCGCGCTTGGCGGCAATGGTCGGGGGCGATCTCGAATACTCACAGGCAAGAAATCGCGTGATCCGCAACGTACGAGTTGCCTTGACCTACCTGGTCCTGATTGCCTCGACAGGCGTGAGCGTGGCGGCAGGCGTGCTGGCCGCGCGGCAAGGCCTGCCCGAACGGGGCTTGCGCGACTATAGCGCGATCGTCGCCTGGCTCGCCACGAACGACGCGGCGAAAGCCTCGCCGGAAATGCAACGGCGGCTGATCGCGCGGATCGACGAGAGCATGTCGACCGATTTCGATTGGACGGCTCGAATCGCCGAACTGCCTACCGGCCAGCGCCAACGCTGTCTCGACAGCCTATTCGAGCTGATGCGCGTCTGGTTTCTCGACAAAGTGACGGCCTACCACGAAATCCGGCACGAACGCCATCGCGAGCGGTTCGTTGCGCGCGAAACGCAATCGCTGTTGCGCTGGCCCGCCATTCGCAGCGCCGTCGAGGGATCGCAAACCGAAGGCGGCCGGCGCGGCGAGCTGTTACTGGCGCTGTTTGCCCGCGCCAACGACTGGTTGAAACAGTCCACGCCGGAACAGCAAGTGCAAATTCGTGAGTTTCTCGCCGCGGCCCAGTACCAATTGGTTCAGAATATGTCGAATCGCATCGGCGTGGGCGGTGACCGTTGAACTCCACCGCTTTCTCGCGGCGCTGCACCTGGTCGGCGGTCCTGCTCGTTGGCCTGGCCGCCGTCGAACCCTGCCGGGGCGCCGACGCGATCGCTCCGGTCGATCAGCCGCTGGTGCTGTTCAACGGCCGCGATCTGTCCGGCCTGGTGGTCTGGCTGCGCGACAGCGGCCACGACGACCCGCGCGGCGTGTTTACGGTCCAGGACGGCCTGTTGCACATCTCCGGCGAGGCCTACGGCTACGTGCGCACCGCGGCGACCTATCGCGACTATCGTCTCGTCGCCGAGTATCGCTGGGGCCCGCGAACCTGGGCGCCGCGCGAAAAGGCGTCACGCGACTCGGGCATCATGTATCACGCTCTCGGGCCCGACGGCGCCACGGGCGTGTGGATGGCTTCGCTCGAATACCAGATCATCGAAGGCGGTACGGGCGACCTGCTGGCGGTGCCGGCAACTTTCGAGGGCCAGACCTACCCGGTCTCGGTCACTTGTGAGATCGCACGCGATCGCGATGGCGAAGCCGTGTGGCAGCCGGGCGGTGAAGTCCAACGCTTCGAATCGGGGAGGATCAACTGGTTCGGGCGGGACCCCGATTGGGAAGACCGGCTCGGTTTTCGCGGGGACCGAGACCTGGAGAGCCCTTTCGGTGAGTGGACGCACTGCGAACTCATCGCGCGCGGCGATCGCGTCGAGCATTACGTGAACGGCCGCAAGGTCTGCGAAGGTCGCGCGGCAAGCCCGCAAGCGGGACACATTCTGTTGCAAAGCGAGGGGGCGGAGATCTTTTTCCGGCGGCTCGAGTTGCACCCCCTCGACGAGGCGCAGCCGCGCGGGAACGCGGCCTCAGGCGCGGCCGGAAAGTAGCCGCTCGCCGACGGGTCGCGAACAGCGTTCGCTGTTGCGCACTTGCTCGACGACGGCGGCCAGCTTGCACGGATCGATCCCTGCCGCTCGATCTTCGCCGCACACCGCACCCCGGACCGCCACCAGGTCGGGCCCGAGTTCGAGGGCGCGCCGCAGGCTCTGCCGATCGAGCGAACCGGCCAGCACGCAGAGGTGGCCCGATTGTTGCGCCGCGCCGATCCAGGCCTCGAGTTGCCGTTCGGCCTGGTGCTCAAACAACCCGCCGGCCGATTTGTCGAAGGTGTCGACCAGCACGGCTGCAAAGCGATCGCGTTGCGCAAGTTCGAGCACTGCCTCCGGCTCGGGGGCGTGGCAAGAACGCCAGTCGGCATAGATCACCGCGACGGCGGCCGTCGTCGCAGAAAAGGTCGACACGCATTGCATCAACCGCGACGGCCAATCGACGACGCGAGCGCAGCCGGCCAGCCCGAACTTGGCCAGCGCCAGGCGGCCATCGCACGGGGCGCAGCGAGCCCCGTCGAGCAATTCTCCGCGCGCGGCGCTGACGACGGCTCGATTGCCCACCAGCTCGAGTACCTGAGCGACGATCTTTGCCGGCGCGGCACCGAGCGAGCCGTTCCGCGGTTCCTTGACGTCAATCCAGCCGACACCGGCCTCGATCGTGAGGCGTGCTTCGTGCTCGTCGCGCACGCTGACCAGCAGGCGGCTCGGATGGGCGTAGGCCATGCGCAAGGATCGCGGAGACATCTCGGGCGGGATTCGCGGCGGGTTCGGGGAGCAATAGCCGTGCGGAGTCTACCAAAGGGTCACTGGCGGGCCAAACGCCGCACGGCTTACACTGGCCCTGACGATTGTCCGGCAAATCCAAACTGGTCCGCAGGGTACGGCGCGTGAGACGATTGACTCGGCTGTGCGTGTTGGTCTTGGCGTGTTTCGGCGCTTCGCTCGCGGGCGCCGACGAGCCGGATATCGATCGCGTTACGCCTCGGCCCGCGGCGAACGACGCGGAATTGCGCCGGTGGCTTGAGAACATGGTCGCCTGGCATCGGTTTACTCCGGCCGAGGCGGCGCAGGCGACCGGCCTGTCCCCCGCACAAGTCACCGACGCGCTGGCGCGTTTCGATTTGCAACCGGGCCGGCACCCGCGGCGCACGCCCGCCGAGCCGCTGACCGTGCTGCCCTACCCTGGCGGGCGTCATCCGCGGATTGGTTTTCGCGACGGCGCGATCGATCCGCAGCGTGAAACCAAGGTCAGCGTGTTTTTGCCCTGGGACGACTCGGCCTATGTCGTGGCCGACGTGCCCGAAGCCATCTGGTCGAATCTGGGTTTGACGTATCTCGCGCACACGCATGTGCCGACGATCTGGAGCAAGGCCGGCGTCGAACTGCCGCCGCTCGAGTGGCAAGTCACCGCCGAGCGGTTGTCGATCGAGCGCCGTTTGCCGAATGGAATCGTCTTCGCCGCCGAGATCCGCCCGCGGCGCGACGGCGTACAAATGCGCCTGCGGTTGACCAACGGCACCGACGCTCCGCTCGACGACCTGCGAGTGCAGAATTGCGTGATGCTCAAGGGCGCGCCGGAGTTTGCCGCGGAGACCAACGACAACAAAGTGTTTCGCGCGCCCTACGGCGTCTGTCGCAACGCGGCCGGAAACCATTGGGTGATCACGGCTTGGACGCCCAGCCACCGCGTGTGGGGAAACGTCCCCTGCCCTTGCCTGCATGCCGATCCAAAGTTTCCCGATTGCTCCAGCGGAGCCACGCAAGAAGTCCGCGGCTGGCTCTCGTTCTACGAGGGGACCGACCTCGATGGCGAGCTCGCTCGGCTAGAGACGATCGGATGGGACCAGTGGTAGGTCAGCGTCGCGTGCGGATTGCTCCGCCGTGGGCGGCCCTCCTCAAAGTCCTGCCAAGTTGCTTCAATGAGCGGTTCGAGCATCACCGCTAATCTCGAATCGACTGTCCGCATTTGACGCGTGGGGTACGGCTCTGGATGTCGCACGAACCAACGATCAACCTCACAGGCGCCGCGCAGCGTGGCGACCGGCATGTCGCGCTTACCGCGCTGATTCTACTTACGGCCCTGCTGTATTTTGTCGCGGTCGGCCGGGGCTGGTTCCCGGGTACCGCGCCTGCCCATGAAGAGCCGGGCGTCGAAGCGGCCCACGGCCTGCCCGAGCCCCCCGCGCTCTACGCGGTGGTGCCGTTTGTGCTGCTGCTGGGCGCCATCGCCATCTTGCCGCTGACCGGCAAATTGGCGCATTGGTGGGAGCACAATCTGCACCGGTTTTACGTCGCCGCCGTGCTGGGGCTGGTCACCTTGGCGTATTACGCCCTGTTGCACGAACACCCGGTGCGGCAGCATTTCCTGCGCACCGGGCTGGTCGAACCGGCGGCCGGCGGCATCTCGCTGGGTATGGCCTGGGCAACGATTGAGAACGCGCTGCTCGTCGAGTACGTGCCGTTCATCGTCGTGTTGTTTGCGCTGTTCACCATCACCGGTGGCATCCGCGTCGTGGGCGACGTGCCGGCGCATCCGCTGACCAACACCGGATTTCTGGCTCTGGGTGGCTTCTTGGCCAGCTTTATCGGGACCACCGGCGCGGCCATGGTGCTGATCCGTCCGTTGCTGCAGACCAACTCCGAGCGCAGTCGCGTCGTCCACACCGTGATCTTCTTTATTTTCGTGGTGTGCAATTGCGGAGGCTGCCTGCTACCGATCGGCGATCCGCCGCTGTTTTTGGGCTACCTGCGCGGGGTCGAGTTCACCTGGACGCTGTGGCACCTTTGGCCGCAATGGTTGATGGTGAACCTGGCACTGCTGGCCATCTATTACCTGTGGGACACCTGGTTCGCCTATCCGCGCGAAACACTCGGGAACATCGCCCGCGATGAGCGGGTCCTGGTTCCCTTCCGGGCGCAGGGGCTCGCGTTGAACGCTTGCCTCCTGGTGGGCGTCGTGCTCGCGGCGGCGTTGCTGTCGCCCGGCAAGCCGCTGCCGGGCACCAGTTGGGAGCCCTGGCTGTACCTGCGCGAGGTGGTGATGTTGCTGCTGATCGCGGCCAGCCTCGCTCTCGGGCCCCGAGAGGCGCGCGCCGGGAACGAGTTCAGCTTCGCACCGATCGTCGAGGTCGCCGTGCTGTTCCTGGGGATCTTTCTCTGTATGCAGCCGGCACTGCAGATCCTTGACGCGCGAGGCGCTCAATTGGGCGTCGACAGCCCGCAGAAGTTCTTTTGGGCCTCGGGCACGTTGTCGAGCGTGCTGGACAACGCCCCGACGTATCTGGTGTTTTTCGAGACGGCCCGGTCGCTGACGATCGACGGCGCCAAGATGGCCGGCGTGGAGATGGGGCTGCTCTCGGCCATCAGTCTGGGATCGGTATTCATGGGGGCGATGACCTATATCGGCAACGGGCCGAATTTCATGGTCAAGAGCATCGCGGAAGCGGCCGGGGTGAAGATGCCGACGTTTTTCGGCTACCTCGTCTACAGCCTGGTCGTGCTGTTGCCGGTCCTGGTCGTGGTGTCGCTCATATCCGATCGCTTCTTGTGGTGACCGCGCTTGTGGCCCGATTGCCGTCCGTCGCGCCGGCCGGACGAATCCTGGCAAGCCTTCGCGGCGAACACTAAGATAGCCGGCCAGCCGATCTGTTACTCGTGCCCTCGAACGACGCTTGCGCTACGAAACGATTACGACCGATGCCCACCTGCGGCAATTGTGCGACCGCTTGGCGCATGCGCCGCAGATCTGCTTCGACACCGAGTTCGTCTCGGAACACACCTATCGTCCGCAGTTGTGCCTGGTGCAGGTGGCCGCGGGCGAAATGCTGGCGGTCATCGATCCGCTGGCCATCGACGATCTGCGACCGTTCTGGCAGGTCATCGCCGCGCCCGGGCACGAGACGGTCGTCCACGCCGGCCGCGAGGAGCTGTGGTTCTGTCTCGAGTCGTCGGGCCATCGGCCGCGCGATCTGTTCGACGTGCAATTGGCCGCCGGGCTGATCGGGCTGGAGTACCCGGCCGGATACGGCAATCTGCTCTATCGCCTCTTGGGCAAGCAGGCCCAGAAGGGTGAGACGCGGACCGACTGGCGTCGGCGGCCCCTCACCGAGCGGCAGTTGGAGTACGCACTCGACGACGTGCGCTATCTGGCAGCACTGCGCGACACGATCGGCCGGCGCTTGGAGAAGCTGAGTCGCGCAAGCTGGCTGGCTGACGAGATGATCCGTTGGCAGAACGACGTCGAGGCGTCACGCAATCACGATCGCTGGCGCAAGGTGGCCGGCAGCTCGAACCTGTCGGGACGAAGTCTGGCCATCGTTCGCGAGCTGTGGAAATGGCGCGAAGCCGAGTCGCAGCGCCGCAATCGGCCGCCGCGCACCGTGCTGCGCGATGACCTGATCGTCGAACTCGCCAAGCGCCGCCTGGCCGACGTGAAGCAGATCCGAGCCGTACGCGGCTTCGAGCGGCCCGACCTGCAGAGGGTGCTGGGCGACCTGGCACGCACGATCGAGCTGGCCCTGGCCCTGCCCGACGGCGAGATCCCGCGTTTGCCGCGGCGTGAGGTGAGCCAGCAACTGGTCATGGTGGGCCAATTCCTGACCGCCGCCCTGACGAGCATTTGCCGGCAGGCCGAGGTTGCACCGAGCCTGGTGGGCACCGTCGACGACGTCCGTGAGTTGATTACTTACCGGCTCGAAGGCGATCCCAGCCTGCCGACGCCGTCGCTCATTCAAGGCTGGCGCGCCGAGGTCGTGGGCCATCAATTGGACGAACTGCTGTTCGGCAAGATGGCCATCCGCATTCAGGACCCGCTGGCCGAGCAGCCGCTTTCGTTCGTGCGTTTGAACGAGCAATGACAAGGGGCTCGCAATGAGGCGCCAAGCCCCGGAGCCGCTCGACATTCGCTGGACGTGCAAACCCGTGTCCAGCGCTCGCAGCGGCCTGGCGGTGCTGGCGGACGGCCGATTGCATTGCTGGATCGAGCACGAAGTTTTGCGCGGCGTCACACCGGCGATGCTCGTGTGGTGGTTCAAGCACCTGGAAGGCGAGATGATCTTCGACGGGCGCTCGCTGCCGCGCTATCGCGTTTGGCATCCTTGCGATCACCTGGCCATCGAGTATTCCCGCCGCAATCCGGATGGCTCGATCGGCGTGGGCTGCGTGATTCATCTCACCGAGATGCTGGGCGCGAACCCCGACTATCTCGTCGATACGCAGACCTTGATCACCAAGCTCGACGAAGCAGGGTTCGCCCATCGACCGCGGTTTCATGGGTTGCCGCTCGCGCAAATGGACTACCAGTTCGCCCCGCAGCCGGACGGCACACGTTACTGCAATAGCTTGACGATCGGCGTATGCGGCGTGCTCGGCCGGCTGATCAATCCCTTGATCCGCCGCTACGGCTTCGACGAGGCGCGCGGCCACGCGTGGATCAAGCACAACATCGAAGAAGTCGGAAACTTCGAGGCGTTTCTGCCGCAGCTCTATGCGGCCGAAGCCGGCGATTCGCGACGCTAGAGGCGCGCGTCCCGGCAAAGGCACGCTCGCCTACTTCCGCTACTGGGCGCGTTGGGCCAGGTCGGTGCGGCCTTGGATGCCCAGCCAGCCCATCAGGTCTTGCGACCAGCGGTTCAATTCGGCCGGCTGCGTCGAGGGGAGGCCGCCGGTGACGGTGGCCGTGGGGTTGGCTGGAGGCGCGGGAAGCGGCCCGGGCGCCGAGGCCACGGGCGGAGGCGGCGCGGGCGACACCGGTGGCGCGCTCGCCGGTGGCGCGGCGCCCGGA